>QMPN01000558.1 GCA_003648575.1 Bacteroidota bacterium | reverse complement strand
CGGGAACATCCTGATCGCATAGTCGAGCAAGCCAGCATGCTCAATAGCAAACTCACAACTGAAAGTGGCAGTGCCTTTTGCTTCTCCGCTAAGTTCAAGGGCTTTACTAAACAGTACATCGTCTTTAAAACCATCTTCCTTCAAGGCGAAGATCACCTCCATGCCAATATCTTTCGCTGAAAGGAGGCCGCAATCCAGTTTGACTTCCGCCTTAAAGGATTCACCAAACCGCAATGCCCGCTTGGTGGAATCCGGTACTTTAACTGACTTCACTTCGACCTCACCCCAATGCTGACTGACCTTTGATTTCCAATCGGCAATACTTTTCGCCATACTACAGTTATCAGCCTTTATCTCGATAGCACGTATGGCGAGTTTAGAATAAAACTTCTCCCTGTATTCATCGAGCATACGCTTCATGGTAAACTCGTGACAGATATTAGCTGTTGAGTTTTTGATATATTTCACCCACCTGGCCGGAATGCCATCTTTATCAAGTGTGTAGAAAGTGGGGACAATATCATCTTCGAATATGTTATATATGGTTTCCGCATCCAGCTCATCCTGGAATTGCTGATTTTTATAGGTACGCTTCTCAGTCATAGCCCATCCGGCTTCGGGCTTATATCCCTCTGCCCACCAACCATCAAGCACGCTGAAGTTCAGCACCCCATTCATGACCGCTTTCATACCGCTTGTTCCCGAGGCTTCGAGCGGACGTGTGGGTGTATTCAGCCATACATCGACACCCTGCACCAGTTTTCGGGCAACATGCATATCGTAGTTTTCGATAAATACGATCCTGCCACGAAATTCAGGTTTCCTGGAAATGTCAATGATGTGGCTGATCAGGTCCTGACCTGCTTTATCATTGGGATGCGCCTTGCCGGCAAACAGAAACTGTACAGGCCGTTCCGGATTGTTGATGATAGCAGCCAGCTTTTCTTCGTTCATGAAGAGCAGTTGTGCACGCTTATATGTAGCAAACCTTCGCGCAAAACCAATGGTGAGCACATTATCATCCATCCTTTCCAGGGTGCTCACGATATGCTGTGGCGCTTCCTGGCGGCGGGTCATCTCTGCTGTCAGCCTGCCTTTGAGAAAATCAAAGAGCTCTTTCTTCAATTCCCTGCGGATGCCCCAGATCACATGGTCAGGAACCTCCCTGATCATCTCCCAGTACGACTGGTCCGATTGATTATCATAAAATTCCTCACCGAAGGTCTGCCTGAACAGGTTTCTCCACAGGCGTGATGCCCATGTGCCATAATGCACCCCGTTGGTTACATGGCCGATATTCACTTCAGAGGGGAAGTAACCCGGGAACTTGCCTGCAAACATTTTCCTCGACTCCTCACCATGTATCTTGCTCACCCCGTTTACTTCCTGCGACAGGTTCAGGGCAAGTACGCTCATTGAGAAATTTTCATGCAAGTCCTGTGTGTTCATCCTTCCAAGCCCGATAAATTCTTCCCAAGCGATGTTCAGCCTTCCGGCGTAATGCGGAATATAAGTCCTGAGCAGGTCTTCGCTGAATGAATCATGCCCTGCCGGGACGGGTGTATGGGTCGTGAAGAGTGTCGATGACCTGACAATCTCCCTGGCCATGGAGAAGTTGATGATACGGCCCTGGATGAGCTTGCGTATGCGTTCTACGCCAATAAATGCGGCATGACCCTCATTGCAATGATATATTTCAGGTTTAATGCCGATATCTTCCAGCATCCTGATCCCGCCAACACCCAGCAAGAGTTCCTGCTTCAGCCGGTGTTCATTATCACCCCCATATAATTGATGGGTGATGGCCCTGTCTCGTTCCTGGTTATCACGAATGTCTGTATCAAGTAAATAAAGTGGTATGCGGCCGATATCCAGGCGCCATGCCTTGGCATATACGGTACGGCCAGGCAATGCAAGACTAATCTTCACCCAATCACCATTCTCATCTAATACCTTTTTGATAGGAAGGTAGGAAAATCGCTGGCGGTGATATTGTGAGATCTGCTCCCCGTGCGGGGCCAGTTGCTGATGAAAGTAACCATAACGGTACATCAGCCCTACCCCGATCATATTCATGTTAGAATCGCTGGCCTGCTTCATATAGTCACCGGCCAGGATGCCCAGGCCACCGGAATAGATCTTTACCGACTCATGCAAGCCATATTCCATACTAAAATAGGAGATCAGCGGGGCATCTTCTTCCGGCTTCACTGCCATATAATCATGAAATTTCTTCACCACCACTTTGAGAGAAGCTAAAAAGGTCTTGTCCTGTTCCAGTTCTTTATAACGTTCAAGTGTGAGCATTTCCAGCAAGGCAACCGGGTTATTGTCTGTTTCTTCCCATAGTTCAGGGTCCAGGCTTCTGAACACAGCCTCGGCATCACAGTTCCATGTCCACCAGAGATTTCTCGAAAGCTCAAACAGTCCCTTCAGCTTAGCGGGGATCTCTGCCTTCACATTCACTTTTTTCCACTTGGGATTACTGTCGCTGCCTGCTGCAGGGATGTATTCCCTGAGTTTAAACTGCTGTTGTTTGCTCCTGAAGAGTTCAGAGCGAAGGCCTACCTTTTCCAGGGCTATCGACCAAGCAGTCCTATAGTTTTCGACAAATGATTCCCAGAGGGCATTCATGGAAATATTTCGGGCCTCATCACAAGCAGATTGATACGCTTTTTTATCCATCCCGAGAAAACCATGCAGGCTGGCACGT
>QMPN01000557.1 GCA_003648575.1 Bacteroidota bacterium | reverse complement strand
TAAGTCCGGCATCAATTGTTCTTCCGGATTGCTATCATGCGGAAAAATGCCCTTTGCTATTTCATCCCCCGAGGAGATACAGTACCCGTACGGAATTTCCTGATAGGGTCGTGTACCACGATATATGGGGATAGCCGGCCGCATCGTAAGAAGTTTGACAAAAGTCGTTTTTTCCGCAAGGCCGCTTGCTACTGATTTGAAAGCATCTGTATCAATTTGTTGAGCAGCATCCTTTTTTGGAGGCATGGGCACATTCTTCCAGCAATGCCCCAGGAAGTCACAATCGTATGGATCCCTGCAATGAGGGCCCACATCGATCTTTGGTGAATGCTCCAGGCCTAATGCTTCTTTTTCCCTGATGATCTGTTCCGTCACATATTCCCGGCGGGAAAGAGCTTCTTCTGTTACGTCAATGATCTTGAACAGCCCTTTCGGGTCTACTTCATCCCCCAGGATGTATTCCTTATTGATATGTACAAGTGAAATGCCTGATAGCTTTATCCCGGTCCCGGTGATCACATGATATTGGAGGGCTGCATCCAGAAGATAGGTGTCGGAGATGCCTCCGGAGCTTTTTACTTCGTAGGCATGCCAGCCTGAACCCGTGTGGACCAGGATATCCAGGAAGATCATCACCTGATCATGCTGAAATGCTGCCTCATAGATCACCGGAAATCCTTCCTTGATCTTTTCCTGTGTATTAACAATGGCTTTTCTGAAAGCAGCAGGGTGCCCGGGGCTCATATTAATCCCTCCGGGGAAGAGATCCTGTGCCAGTTCACCTACTTTATGGCCTCTTTGGAAAACAATCAGGCGTTCTTTGGGCATACGATCCCTTAAGAAAGATCTTTTTTTGTTGAGATACAACGATTTCAAACACTGATTGCCTCTAATAAATGTTGACTTTGATAGCAGGTGTTTTTCCATTGTCCATTCAAGATTCTACATTCTGCATTTTCTATATGCCTTGATTATTTTAAACTAAATGATGCGATAACGTTATAGATACCGGCAATCAAAAGCATTATCCCTACCCATATTGCAAAGGTCATGCCTATGAAAAGAGGGTTGTGCATAATAAGATTTCCAATAATGATTATGAGAATCCCTGCTACTATTTTCATCAACCTATCGCTCTTTCCTGAAAAGGCATTAATGACTAAAAATATTCCATAAAATACAGCCCAGAAGCCAATCACAAAGGGTAGAACCTTTGCGGTAACAAGAGGGTTAGCCATTATCATGTAACCAAGAAAGAGATCTAGAAATCCTTCAAACATGGTCCAACTCCAGTTAACGCCTGCCTTTTTTAATAAAAAACTTCGATATATAACAAGAATACCTGTTAATAAGAATCCTATACCGATATAAAGGCTAAATGCCACTACTGCACCAACGGGACTTGAAAGGAGAAGTACTGCCAATGCAATCATTATGATTCCTTTAATAAGAACCATGTACCAGTCTGCTGTAATTTTCTTTTCCATGATAAAAATGTTTAAGTGATTAAATAAAATTCAAAGTGCAAATTTACAATCAATAATGCCGATTTTCTGCTTGTCACCCAGTCGCAAAGTTATACAATAATAATCTTATCCTCCTCCAGCAACGCCTTCCCCTGATACCGCAGGAATAGCTGTGCAATGGCCAATACATCTTTCTGGCAGTACTTGACAATACGCTCGAGGTCTTTGTCTTCCCAGTACACTTTGCCTACCTGGCTGCCGTCGATATCATCTTTTGGAGTTGGGATGTCAAATACAGCAGAAAGCACTTCCAGTGAAGTGTAGTTCTTGAAATCACCAAACTTCCAGAGTTCCATAGTATCGATGTGAGCAACTTCCCAGGGTTTTTTGCCGGCAAGGTCGAGGATCTCCGGCAAGGGAATAGCATTAATAAGCATCCTTCTGGATAAGTAAGGGAAGTCGAATTCCTTCCCATTATGTGCACAGAGCAGGAAATCCTTGCTGCTGAACTTGCTTTCCAGCAGATTGGTAAAGTCGGTAAGCAATGCTTTCTCATCATCACCATAAAACGATTTTATGCGAAAATTACCATCTCTGAACATACCGAAGGATATGCACACCACCTTACCAAATTCAGCATATATGCCGGCACGGGGGAAAAGGGTAGAGGGAGTATCTTCTTCCTCCCTTTTAAGGTAGCCGGCTTTCTTATCCCATAAAGGCACGAATCTTTCAGGTAGTTCATCATAAGTTGAACACATGGGCACGGTTTCTATGTCGAGAAACAGGATCTTATCGAGTGAAATATAATTCAGCATGAATGTTTGGAATTAATGAAGAATAAAAATACATAAAATTCAGGATTTGCTTAACTTTATCTGCGAAAACAATGCTATGCGTTCTATAAGGCTTTTATATTTATTGCCGGCATTCTGTTGGCTGCTTATCATATTGCCTTCCTGTGAGAAGAAAAATGACGATACGCTTCCCTCGGTAAGCATCCTTGCTCCCACAGAATTAGAAGAATTCAGTGTCGGGGATTCAATCCGTGTGATAGCTGATATTTCTCACGGGTCACCTGTCAGTTCGATAAAGGTGTCTTTGTTGAATGGCAACAGTATTCCAGTGCTTGATCCAATTTACGTTTTCCCCGGGGCTACTGCGTATCATCTGGACAGGTATTTCCCGGTCGATGAAAACCTTGAAAGCGGGCTGTATTCTTTACTGGTTTCGGCTACTGATGGAAC
>QMPN01000556.1 GCA_003648575.1 Bacteroidota bacterium | reverse complement strand
GTAACAGGCAGGGAGGTTAGCAAAAGCCGGCAGCATTTTGTACGGATGAATTTTCCTGATACTTATGAAGCACTGATACAAAACGGTATCCGGGAAGACTACTCCATGGGCTATGCTTCCATTTCGGGCTTCAGGGCAGGCATTGCATCCCCATTCAGGTTTTATAATCTCAACGAGGAAGAAGAAACCTCACTGATGGTATACCCGTTCATGTTCATGGACACCACACTGGATGACTACATGAAACTGGAACCGGAGGAATACCTTAATGCAGTCATTCCCCTGATCGAAGAGGTGAAGGCAGTGGGTGGCACACTCATTGCCATCTGGCATAATTATGCCCTGGCAGATGATGCACAAAAACACAAGGCTTTTAAGGATATACTTGATAAGGCAGCCGGATCATGATAAAATACTTCAAATATGAGCATATCGACAAGGAAAAATGGGACGACTGCATAAGCCGGTCCTTCAATGGGGTGATATATGCTTACTCATGGTTTCTGGATGTGGTATGCGAAGAATGGGAAGCATTGGTGGAGGGGGATTATGAAAGGGTATTCCCGATAAATTTCAAGAAAAAGGCCGGTATCAATATCATATTTCAGCCATTCTTTACACAGCAGCTTGGTGTATTTTCCAGAACTGAACTTAATCCGGAGATAATCAACAGCTTCTTAAAGGCTATCCCTCGAAAATACAGGGTCATCGATATGAACCTTAACATCCATAATAAACCGGATCTTCCCGACTTTGAATATACACCCCAGCTTAACCATGAACTGGACCTGATCGGTGATTATGCCGGCCTCAGGAAAAATTATTCAACAAATACACGGCGCAACCTGGTAAAGGCTGAATCGGAAGGCCTTTCCGTTGTTAAGGGGATAAAACCCGATGATGTTATTGACCTTTTCAGGGCCAACAGGGGTAAGGGGATCAAGGTGCTGAAGGATGCCAATTACCTTAAACTCAAAAGATTGATCTATACCTGTATCTACAAAGGCATAGGCAGTGTTTATGGTGTTTATACGGAAAGCAATATTCTGTGCGCTGCTGCTGTTTTCCTCAAGAGTCATAAAAAATCTGTGTTCATATTTTCAGGCCTCAGCGATGAGGGCAGGGACAAAAGGGCTATGTTCTTTCTGATTGACCATTTTATCAGGGAGCATTCGAACAAGCACCTGACACTTGATTTTGATGGCTCGAACAATGAGGCATTGGCTCGTTTTTATAAAGGTTTCGGATCGACGAAGATTGATTTTATGAAAATTGGCCGCAATACCCTTCCGCCATACCTGAAAATCCCTATTAAGTTTTATCGGAAGATGCGATCATAATTTGTACATTTGTTGAACAGTCCCCTAAAGGCATTGTAATATGAAGCTGCTGGTATCAGATAACATAAGGGTTGCACTGGATTCAGTGAAAAGCCACAAGCTAAGGTCGTGGCTTACCATTGGCATCATTGCTTTTGGGATCATGGCCCTGGTGGGCATACTAACCTCCATCGATGCCGTAAAGTATTTTTTGAAAGATAACTTTACCATGATGGGTGCGAATACATTTTCCATTCGAAACCGTACGCTGAGAATCCATGTTGGCGGACAGGCTCCCAAGAGGGAGTATTATACTATCATCTCCTATGATGAAGCCATGGAATTCAAGGAAAGGTTTGATTACCCATCTTCGACAAGCGTTAGTATCTGGGGAACGGGGATTGCAACAGTCAAATACAAATCTGAGAAATCGAGCCCTAATGTTGGTGTAATGGGTGGGGATGAGAATTTTGTGACCAACGCCGGATTTGAGATCGCGAAAGGGCGGAATTTGTCTTCCATTGAGATCCGCGACGGAAGACATGTTGTTGTTATCGGCAGTGAAATTGTAAAAATTCTCTTCACCAATGATGAAGATCCCATTGATAAGGTGATCTCGATCGGCCCGGGAAAATATAAGATCATAGGGGTCTTAAAAGAAAAAGGCTCCAGTGTCGGGTTTTCAGGTGACAGGCGGTGTCTTGTACCCTTAAATAACGTAAGGAGTTATTTCTCACGGCCAAACATGAATTACAATATCTCTATCCAATCCGACAATCCGCAGAAAATGGAGGCTGCAATCAATGAGGCCATCGGCTTGTTCAGGATCATCCGTGATGTTCCAATCGGTGAAGATGATAATTTTGCTATCATTAAAAGTGATAACATCGTAGAAATGCTTAATGATTTCCTCAGTGAGATCAAGATAGGTGCCGTCGTGATCGGCATCATTACATTATTTGGTGCTGTTATTGGCCTGATGAACATCATGTTGGTTTCCGTTGCCGAGCGAACCCGGGAAATTGGAATTCGAAAGGCCGTCGGGGCAAACAGTTCCCGCATCCTCCGTCAGTTTCTGGTAGAAGCCATTGTGATTGGCCAGCTGGGCGGCATTTTTGGTATCATCCTCGGAATATTAATTGGCAATGGGGTCTCAGGCCTTATTGGGAGCGAATTTATCGTTCCCTGGGACTGGATGGGACTCGGAGTGGGCCTGTGCCTGCTCGTTGCATTGTTATCAGGGATCCTGCCAGCCGTAAAAGCATCGAAACTTGATCCTATTGAATCTCTCAGATATGAGTAGGGCGTTGGGCGATGGGCTGTGGGCGGTAGGCGGTAGGCGGTAGGCGGTAGGCGGTAGGCAGTAAACTCCAAACTTTAGGCACTTCAAGTACT
>QMPN01000555.1 GCA_003648575.1 Bacteroidota bacterium | reverse complement strand
TGCCTTTGCTGGCGGATACCAGGTGAGATTGCAGGGCCAAAAGCAAACAGGGATGGGATTGATAGGTTCCCCCTTTGCGCTGGGAGCCAGCAGCATCTTTTATAACCCGGGCGGTTTATCAATGATGGACACCAAATTCAGCTTTTCTGTTGGTGCCAGCGCTATCCTGTCCAATATGACTTTTCAGAAAGATGCCACAAATTACCAGGCTGTGACAGACAACCCCCTGGGAACACCTTTTTATCTCTATGCAGCAGGAAAAATAACTGACAAACTCTCTATCGGACTGGGTATTTACACTCCATTCGGCAGTTCAGCCAAATGGGATGATAACTGGGCAGGCCGCTATCTGATCCAGAACATTTCACTGTCAGCTATCTATTTCCAGCCAACGATCGGTTACAAATTCAATGACATTATCTCCATCGGAGCCGGATTTGTTTATGCCTATGGCAAGGTTGAACTTCAAAAAGCCGTTCCTTACAATAATGACTCCTACGCAAAATTAGAAGGTTCAACAGGGAGCATGGGATATAATGTTGGTGTGATGATCAGGCCCACCGAGAAACTCAGTATCGGCCTCGATTATCGTTCCAAGATCATCATGAAAATTGAAGGCGGAGACGCTGCCTTTAAGGTACCTGCATCCCTTTCAAGCACTGTTCCGGCGGAGAATAAATTTGATGCAGAGCTGCCCATGCCGGCCAACTTTGATCTTGGTATTTCTTATGCCTTCAATGAGAAATTTACCCTCGCTGTTGAGATGAATTACGTCTTCTGGAGTATTTACGAAGATCTTACATTCAAATTTGAGAAACAAGATGAAGTGCTTGGGTCAGTAAATCCAAGGAAGTATAAAAACACAATTATTGGCCGTATCGGAGGCCAGTATACTCTGAACGACATGTTTGCTTTCAGGGCAGGGGTTTATTATGATCCTTCTCCAACCGACGATGACTATTTCAATCCGGAAACCGTAAGTCTGAACACCATTGCATGGACACTGGGGGTGAGCATTGTTCCGGTGAAAAACCTGAGCATCGACCTCTCCTATCTTCAATTGCACGGACTGGAAGCCGAAAAACGGTATATACCTGCCAATTTCGGAGGAACATATAAGGTTATTACAGCCATTCCCGGTCTTGGGGTAAGTTATAATTTTTAATCCTAAAACGATAAAGACATGAAATTCAAATATTATATATTCATACTATTGCTCGCTACGATCGCTGCCTGTAAGCCTGAGATCGACGAGTTTTCGCCAAGTAAGGGAGGTGCAGATTTCACATCCTTCCTTGCCGTGGGCAATTCTTTAACTGCCGGTTATGCAGATGGTGCACTTTATTTACCGGGACAAGAAGCTTCTTTACCAAATATCCTGTCAAAGCAATTTACTTCTGTTGGTGGCGGCGATTTTAAGCAACCACTTACAGTTGATGACTTTGGAGTTGGATTTGACGGTATCACACCGGTTCCTAAATATGTTTTGGGACCATCAACCGATTGTTTAGGCGTAACAAGCCTGGGGCCCATTCGCGCCCCCGTTGCAGTTGATCTTGCTAATTTACAATCCGTAGCCGCCGGCGGCCCTTATAATAACATCGCTGTGCCGGGAGTGAAGACATTTCATTTCTTCTTCGATCAGCTGGCTATGGTAAATCCTTATTATGCCCGTTTTGCTCCTGATGCAAATACCCCGCTGATCAACCTGACAGCAGGAATCGATGCAAGTTTCTTTATGTTGTGGGTTGGTGCAAATGATGCACTTGGTTATGCCATGGCAGGAGGAGCAGCAGATTCACTCACGAATCCCGGTGTATTTGCCTATGCATACGATAACATCGTTAAAGCATGCATGGTGAACCAACCCGGTGTTTATGATGAGGCAAAAGGCGTTGTTGCAAATATCCCTGACATTTTGTCAATACCTTTTTTCAGCTTTATGAGCACAAAAATACCATATAACAGCCTGGAACTAACTGCAGAACAAGCAGCAGGGCTTGAAATGCTTTACGGATTTTATGGCTATGACTTTACATTTCAAGCAGGTTATAATGCTTTTGTGGTTCAAAATTCTGACGGTACCTGGGGCAGGATGACAGCAGATGATCATTTTGTGATGACGATTCCCTCTGACTCAATGCAGTGTAATGGAATGGGAGTAGCTAATCCGGATACACAGGAACCATTCCCTATTCCTCACAAATACATACTTGATAAAGAAGAAATTGCAGATATCAGGCTCCATGTTGATCTGTATAATGCCACTATTTATGAATCGGCAACCTTATACAATCTTGCATATGTGGACATGGCAAAAGTATTGGAAGAGACTGCAACAGGAATCACTGTAGATGGGATTGAACTAACATCAGCATTTGTCACAGGGAATACATTTTCTCTCGACGGCATCCACCTCACTCCTATCGGTAATGCTATGGCCGCTCACTATTTTATTGAAGCCATCAACGCAACCTACGGTGCAAATATTCCACAGGTAGTCGTTACTGACTATAGTGCAGTGCACTTCCCATAGGGGAAAACAATATTACAACAGGCCATACGACCTGTAACACAAAAGGGAGAGGCCATTATGTTATGGTTTCTCCCTTTTTAAACCAACAGAAGATGGTTCAAAAACTTGTCTTTGCCACTAACAATGCACATAAGCTCATCGAGATCAGGGGGATCATACCGGAGGGATTTCAGGTTGTTG
>QMPN01000554.1 GCA_003648575.1 Bacteroidota bacterium | reverse complement strand
GCTTGTACTCCAGCACCACCCACAGCACCGGCACCAATACCCATACCAGCACCTACAGCGGTTTTCTTTTTAGTTTCTTCACTGGTTAATGACTCTTTAGTTTGTTTACCGGCAACCTCTTCAAGATAAGTTTGTGTACCTTCCTGAGCTGGTTCAGTTGCCCCAGCAGCAGTACCTTTAGCAACTGTTTTACCATATGGAACTTTACTTACTACTTTACCTAATTTACTATCAGAAATAGCTTTAGTAGCTTTTTTAAGTACATCAATACCTTCATTGTCTATTATTTTACCTAATTTAGTTTTACTAAGGGGGTCTAATATAAACTTAGATTCTACTTTATCTATACCAACAGCCAATACACCGGCACCAACCATTTTAGCGTATTCACTTGCATCAGGCTCTCTATCATGTTCTTTCTTAAATGTTTTTTCTGATTCTGATACTCTATCACCAACCAATGCAATAAAAGCACCTGAACCTTTGACACCTTTTTTAGCTAAAGCCATCATTTCAGGTAACGACTCTATGAAAGTTTCTCCTGCTGTAAGAGGATTATTAGCAGCAGTTTTAATCATTGCCCTTGCTACATTAGTAAAACCTTCATTAGCTTCATAATCAGCACTTAATTCACTTTCTAATGTTTGTTGGTTACCTCTATGATAAAGAGGATTGGTACCTTCTTGTAACCAATTACCAAAAGTATCCAACTCTTTAGTAACTAAATTAGCATCGTATTTAACAGTCTCTACTAAATCTTCTGCCAGTGAGCCTTTATAAGCTTCTTTTACTTTTTTACTAAATTCAGGTAAATAATGTTCAAAATCTTCTTTTATTGTATCTAACACTTTGGAGGTGCCTTCAGATACAAATTCAGGAGCACTAAGAGCAGCATTGGTTAATCTACCGCCACCAGACGCAACAGCACCAACAACATTAAGAGCTTCTCCTGGTATTGTATTGGCAAACTCATCAGACATTACAGCATTAGGGTCAGATTGTAATTTATCCCGTATCTTTTGATTAGTTAACTCTTCTTCTCTGACTCGTTTATTATAATCCTTACGCCCTTCTTTGTTATATTTAGTGTTAAAAGCAGCATTAATTTCAGGAGTATTCATAGCAGCTACTAAATCTTCACCTGTATAGGGATTTTGAGCCGATATAAGGGGTCTTTTATACATACCCCTGTCATCATAACTGGTATTAATTAAAGGCTGTACTGGGCCTTCCTGGGGTACAGAAAGATTTTTACGAAGCGTAGCTCCAGTAATAGGGTCTACCTCATTAACATTGATATTACCTTCAGTTTGGTCTAAAGCTAATTGTCCTGCTCTTGTTTGCTCAATAAGATGGTCTTTAGCTGCATCACCCATAGCAAAAACATCATCATAACTTGCCTCTTTACCTAATAAACCAGATAAAGCTCTTCGTTGTTTTTCTATCTTTTCAGCATTATTTTCGTTATCAAACCATTCAGCATTTTTACCTGAAGTTTCCCATGCATCCATAGAATAATTACTAGGTTGATTAAATCTACCTTCTTCTTGTCCGGCAGGATTTATTTTATTACCAGTACCATCTTGAGGTGCATTAATATATACCCCATCAGCGTCAACAATACCTGATTTATAATTATCCGTACCACCTTTAATAATAGATGTTCTCCAATCTAACTCTTGTTGTTTATTGGCAGAAGCTTTAGCAACACTGGCTTTTTTTGTTACTGTTTTTGGAATAGGAACTTCATTACCATAATCAATACTAAAATTTTCAGCAGGGTTATTAATAGGCATTATTTATTCCTAATTAGTTCTATAAGCATCAAAAAAAGAAGGCTCAACAGCAGGAGGAGGAACAATAGTATTTTGTAAATTATTCCGTATAACTTGGTTTGATGTAGTAACAGGTTTATTTTTAGATGCTGCTTTTGCTTTTGCATCTTTTAAACGTGCTTCAATATCTTTTGTACTATTACCACCACCTGTACCGGTATAATCCGGGTGATTATACATAGCTTGTTCAAAATTATTTATTTCAATGCCACCACCATTATCAGTAAAACGTTCTTCAGCATCTTTAATAGCAGCATGAGGTACACCATTAGCCCTAGCAGCAGCAGCAATACGTTGAGCTTTACCTACAGCTTCTGGGTCACTATAACCAGACCATGTTTCTGATTCGACATCCTCACCGGTAAAATACCCACTACTATTACTTCCTTTACCTGATTTATATAAAGATTTAGAAGTAGCATTTTTACTATCCTGTAAAGCTTGTTTTGCTTTAAGCTCCATTCTGCTTTTTGCTATATCACGATTATATTCAGTAGTAGCTGCATTAGCAGTTGCCTGAGCAGATTTTTGGGCAGTTGGAGCAAAACGACCAGTTACCATAGAACGTAAATTATTATATGTATCCATATCAGCAATATTGCCTGTAAGTCCTGCTATACGTGATTGAACTTCTTTTTCAGATAATCCAGCATTAGCACCACCTTCTGCGGTACTTGCCATAAAATTCTTATACACTTGAAAAGCATCTTGTTTATTTTGCTTTTTTAAATCAGCTTCTTCACGTATTTTTTTATCTTCTAATATCTGTCCACCGGATATAAAAGCATCTGAAATGCTTTTATATCCAGTTTGAGCTAATCTATTAGCCCCATTCATTAATGCAGCAACTCCAGTTAATCCCGGTGCAGATACATTTCTCCAAGTAGGAG
>QMPN01000553.1 GCA_003648575.1 Bacteroidota bacterium | reverse complement strand
TATCCGACCTCGAATTTGACAATAGCGGGAAGCTTTACGGAATATTCCCTGATGATTCATGGTCGTCGGGCTTGTGGTCGTCAGGTAATTTCGGTGCCAGCTGGGAAGTTGAGTTTTGGGCTACAGGGATCAATTGTGTCGGGACGGATCCAATGAGCAGTGTATTTGTTGGTTTTGGTGATGAAGCGTTTCCGCCTTATGAGGGAGTTGCACGCTGGGATTCCCTTAATCAGAACCTTCATTACATGAATAACGGCCTGCCAAACCTGAACATCAATCAGATCACCTACAATCCCGGCATGAGTGCCATGGCCCTGTTCTGCTGTACCGATACCGGGGTTTATATCAACTATGATTATGTGGGGATAGATGAAGCAATAATTGAACCATCTACAATGTTTAAAGCATGGCCAAATCCTGCATGTAATGAAATAAATATCAGCCATGGTATGGAGGGTGATCTTATCCTCAGCATCTATACTGCTGATGGAAAAATGATCGATCATATCCAACATTCAAATCCTGAAAAAGAATTGAAATATAATTGTTCAATGATGGAACAGGGGATCTATTTCATCCAACTCGACAATGGCATGGAAAGGCACAGCCTGAAATGGATTAAAAAGTAATAAACTTCAGCTCCTTTTTGAGGATGGAAATTCTGTCCATGGAAATCCAGCCTTATTGCTCCCTGAATCTAAGCAAGGATTCCGGATTGGGTGTTGTTCTGGATATACTGTCAGTGAAGTAAAATGCATCAAAGGATCCTGTCGGGACACAAGTCATATAAAAATCCATGGCCCGCAACACATTGCCGGTATTCAGCCAATCTAAAACATGCTCATTATCTGTTTCTCCATTCAGGTCAATCAAAGCGAAATTCATGCCCAATTGAGCCAGTGTTCCGTCTATCGTATTACTATCTGCATAAGGAAAAGATCTGTTCCAATCCTGAAACTCACCGTGATTAAAAGCTGCCCCTATTGAAACCATATCTTCACCCAGTTCCTTTTTCAATAAATAACCCATCCCTTTAATGCTTTCCGTTTCTATTGACATCGTAAATTCACTCGTGGCTATATGAACGTTATGGGCCCAGACGATAATTTTCTCATGTGACTGACTATTTTTTATCCATAGCGTATTTTGCGCCATTGCATTATCCCTGATCAACCCCATATCAATCCTTTCTTCGGCAGAAAACATCTCATTTGCCGCTCTGGCACTATATGCTAATCGAAGTATCCAATTAAATTCTTCAGCGGAGGCCAGGGAAATGTATTCAGATTCATTTTGCAACAGATGCATGTATAGTTCTTCATAATTGTCATTCAGGATTTGCTTTTGTCCGGCTGACAATCCGGAATATCCCTGAAATGTTTGTTGCCAATTATCATCTTCAATGGTACTCCTTGCATATTCTTTACTCTCAAAATTCTCCAGGGCTTTTTGATCAACAATTCTCAGGAAATCAAAAATCTGATCCAGTCCGTTATTGGGAGCCATAATATCAATTCCAAAGAACTTAAGCTTCTGCAGATTTTCGGGATCTGTATTATAATCCCTCATCCAATTAAAAATATCAGTCATTTCCTGTGTATCCCATAAAAACCATCCGGGCATATTGGCCATGATGTCTTCAAGATTACCATCTCCGGTTAAAATGTACTCATTGATCTCTTTGGAATATGGTATGCTTGCTTCCAGAATAAGCGTTGTAAAACCCAGTTCTTCCACGAGGTATTTAATAAAGCGATGCTTCAGCATAAATTGCTCCCGGATATCATGTCGGCTTTCACCCAGGCATACAAGTTGTGCTTCCCCAATAATCTGCTCAAGCAACTCCAGGTCATCATGACGGTTTGTCAACTCCAGAGTTTCTATTTCACTTGCATTGTCTTGAGCCCAGTCAAGTATTGCATCGTTGCCATTCTCAGTAATAGAATTATTACAACTTATGATTGCTAACAGGATCAGCGATAGTCTTATAAATAAATTTGTGTGCTTCATGTTATGAATTATTTTTATCACCACGGGTTAAAATCCGTGGCTATTGCTGTTTGCCCCCTCACAATACTCCAATATATCACCCGGCTGGCAATCCAGCACTTCACAGATCTTATCGAGGGTAGAAAAGCGTATTGCTTTTGCATGCCCTTTTTTCAGGATGGAGAGGTTGGCCATGGTGATCCCAACCTTTTCCGTTAGTTCGGTAAGGCTCATCTTGCGCCTGGCGAGCATTACATCAAGGTTTACTATTATTGCCATGGCTATATGGTTAGTTCTTGTTCTTCCCTTAATTTTAAGCCACGGATAAAAATATGGGATAGCACCCATATGAATAAAGCCGCAAGCAGTATCCCGGGATAATTATTGAATTCGCTTACGATCTCCACATTATCCATTTCTACACGGGCAGATATATAATAATATGTCACGCGCATATACACGATCATCAGAAACCAGAAACCTATAAGCGTATATGAGATCCGTTGGAGCAAAATGATGTTGCTTATGGTAAAGATCGCACCCTTACGCACATTCACGACAAACTGCCTGAAAGTCCACAGGAGGAAGAAGCTCAGTGCACAAACACCCAGCAGAACCATCGCGAATTTCCTGGCGAGGGGTGCAGGTGTATTGAAAAAGTGTATCCTGGCATTGGCCTCTACCAATTCAACCTTAACATCCTCTCCGTAAAAGGGCATGACGCCGGCCTCGATGATA
>QMPN01000552.1 GCA_003648575.1 Bacteroidota bacterium | reverse complement strand
GCTATTTTCAATAACCCAACATTCAAAATCCAACAACCAACACCTTAATTGGCTTTTATTATTAATCAGTTTTTTATACATTTGCAGGCCTTTTCAAGGCAACCGTTAAACTAATTTAAGACAACAGAATCCATATGAAGGCCTATCAAACGAATGAAATTAAGAACATCGCCATTATAGGTGGTGCCAAGTCAGGCAAAACAACCCTTGTCGAAAGCATGCTTTTCGAAGGGGGCCTGCTCAAAAGGAGAGGATCTGTCGATGATAAGAACACTGCTTCCGACTATAGGGACATCGAGCTTGAACGCCAGAACTCAATTTTTTCAACTGTACTTTATACGCTCTACCAGGATCGTAAAATCAATATTATTGATACTCCGGGCTTTGATGACTTCGTAGGTGAAGTGATCTCCACCCTGACAGTAACAGATACTGCTGTTATGGTTGTGAATGCCCAGAATGGTGTTGAAGTTGGAACAGAGATCGCATGGAGAAATACCGTCAAAATGAATAAGCCGGTAATTTTTGCCATAAACCACCTGGAACATGAAAACTCTAACTTCGACGAGACCATTTCTCAGATGAAAGCTTCTTTCGGCGGAGGTATCACTATCGTTCAGTATCCTGTGAATGCAGGCCTTGGTTTTAACTCTTTCATCGACCTCATCAAGATGAAGATGTATAAGTATGCCGAGGATGGTGGAAAAGCTGAACTCCTCGATATTCCGGAAGAAGAAAAAGCCAAAGCAGAAGAAATGCAGGCAGCCATGATCGAAGATCTTGCTGCTAGCGATGAATCACTCATGGAGATCTTCTTCGAAAACGGAACACTCACAGAAGATGAGATGAGAAGCGGACTAAAATCAGGTCTTGTCACCAGGGGTTTCTTCCCCGTAATGTGCATCAACGCCAAACATGATATGGGTGTTGACAGGCTGCTAGAGTTTATAGCAAAAAATGCACCTTCACCAGACGAGATGCCGGCCATCACAACCAAGGGTGGTAAAGAGCTTGGCTGCAAATCATCAGATCCTACAACCGCATTCGTTTTTAAAACTACCATCGAATCACACCTGGGAGAAGTTACTTTCCTGAAACTCTATGGCGGTAAGATCACTGAAGGCCTCGACTTGAATAACGTTACCACGGTTACCAAAGAACGGATATCACAACTATTCGCATTCTGTGGTAAAAACCGCGAGAAATTGGATGTAATTCATGCCGGTGACATTTTTGCTACCATTAAACTAAAAAATACTCATACAAATAATACACTGAATTCGCTGAAAGGCGGAGATGACGAAATCGAAGCGATCAAATTCCCAAACCCTAAGTTCCGTACTGCCATCAAGGCGCTGAACCAGGGTGATGATGAAAAACTCGGATTGGCACTCAACGAGATGCATAAGTCTGACCCAACCATCATAGCAGGCTATTCGAAAGAATTGCGCCAATTGATCGTAGAAGGACAGGGCGAACTTCATCTCAACATCATGAAGTGGCACCTCGAAAACCAATATAAGGTTCCTATCGAGTTTCTTACGCCAAAGATCCCTTACAGGGAAACCATCACACGCGTTTCACAAGCCAACTACCTGCACAAGAAACAATCCGGAGGTTCCGGACAGTTTGGTGAAGTATATATGTTGATCGAGCCTTATACAGAAGGCATGCCCGAACCGGGCAAGTATAAGCTGAAACAACAGATCAAAATGTCATCTGTGAACCCATTCAACATTATCAAGGGTGATTCAGAGGTTAGCGTAAATGTAAGGGGTAAAGATGAAGTCGAACTCGAATGGGGTGGAAAACTCATGTTCTATAACTGTATCGTTGGTGGAGCCATCGATGCTAGGTTCCTTCCTGCTATCCTAAAAGGAATTATGGAACGTATAGAACGCGGGCCTCTCACCGGCTCTTATGCACGCGATATCAGGGTTATGGTTTATGACGGCAAAATGCACGCTGTTGACTCCAATGAGATCTCCTTTAAGCTGGCAGGCCGTAATGCCTTCAGCATGGCCTTTAAAGAAGCCGGTCCAAAGATCATGGAGCCTATTTATGATGTGGAAATAATGGTTCCCGAAGACAAGATGGGTGGTGTAATGACCGACCTGCAGGGACGCCGTGCTATCATCATGGGTATGGACGGAGGTTCTATCAAAGCCCGCGTACCACTGGCAGAAATGAACAGGTATTCAACTGCCCTCAGTTCACTCACCAGCGGAAGAGCATCATACGAGATGACCTTTGCAGAATATGCACAGGTTCCATCGGATGTTCAGGATAAACTCCTGAAGGCTTACGAAGAGCAATCCGAAGAAGAATAGAAAAGAGGCTGCCTCAAAAGGTAGTTTAGCAGTCATTTCGAACGAATGTGAGAAATCTATTCCTCAGAATAACAAGTATTTAGATTTCTCCTTTCAGTCGAAATGACCCATCTGAAAGACTTTTGAGGCAGCCTCTTTTTATGTACAATTCTGTCTGTACAAGGTACTATTTTCAATGTGCATTATGAAAATTTACCACATAATACCTCTTTAAAGTTCGCTTTTTTCTTTATTTCGCATTAACTTTGTATTTGTAGTAACTTGTATCTAGTATATGCGTATACTAACGTATTAAGTTAATTTACAGCCCACTAACGACCAAATTTTTATGCCATGAAACACTTAACCCTCCTGGTCATTGTTTTTATTATGCTTATTGGAAATGTCCGTTCACAGGAATGGAT
>QMPN01000551.1 GCA_003648575.1 Bacteroidota bacterium | reverse complement strand
ATCGGATGGGCCTGGGCCACCGATTACGGCACCAGCGAAGACGACAGTGCCATGTTCAATTACCTGCTCGGGTATTCGCCTTTGCATAATATCGAAAGCGGTGTTGATTATCCGGCCACTATGGTGTTTACAGCCGATCACGACGACAGGGTCGTACCTGCCCACTCCTTTAAGTTCATTGCCACCTTGCAGGAGAAAAACACCGGACCGAATCCGGTACTTATAAGGATAGAAAGCAAAGCAGGCCACGGCGCAGGCACACCGGTGTCAAAGGTCATCGAACAGGTGGCGGATCAGTGGGCGTTTATGTTTTATAATATGGACGTAACACCGATATACTAGAAATCAGATATCAGAAATCAGAAGTCAGAAGTCAGCTACCAGCTACCAGTAACCAGAAACCAGTAGCCAGAAACCAGTAACCAGCATCATTCCGACTTCATCCACCCGAAAACAGGAGCCGGTTTTGGTTTGCGCCCATAGAAGAAATCATCCATCTTAACTGCAAAATGTCTGAAGATGATGGAATTTTTTATCAAAGTGCGGATCACATTATGAAATAGATTATTGGGATGGGAATAGGGGCAATCGCTCATGCACTTGCCACAATCAGTGCCTGCAATACACCAGTAGGTAAAGCATTCTTCCTGATCGGTCTGCCAGCGCTTAACACCATTTATCGCTTTGCGGTCGTCAAAGGAAATAGCTTTTGACGGGCAAACGTCGGCACATTTTTTACAGATCCTGCAGAATTTGATCATATGTGAATAGTCATGCTTAGAACTCTTTGGCAAAGGCATATCAGTAGTTACCACCGCTATTCTTACCCTTGGCCCGAGAGAGGGGGTCATAAGAATGCCCATCCTGCCAATCTCCCCCAGGCCGGCATCACGTGCAACCAGCGGACAGACCACCCGGTAGTTACCGTCGATATGTGCCCTTGCATGGTAGCCAAGCTTCCTTAATATCATGGCCACCTCGGTTGCAATAACTGCAGCCCTCATATACTGATGAGCCGATTCTATAACCGTAGGAGCATGAGGTGCCGTATCCACGAACTCCTTATCCATTTCAACAGCGAACGCAATCGCATGACTGTGGGGCAATTGCGCCCTCTTACCAAAGTCATCACCCCTGCCAATGACACTGTACCAGTGGTAATCATGTGTTTCGGTGAAGCCGACAGAAACAGCCCCTTCCCTCAGCATCCATTTTCGGACATAGGAAGCAATTTTTCCGGGGTCAATATCTGAAATCTTCTGAGCAGGATCTCCATCGACGATGGGATGGAATGCCTTTACTGAATTTAAAATAGCACTCGCGGTATTGAAGGCAAACGGATCATAGAAAGCAGCATGTTCATTCAACAATCCGGGTTTTGACCTGAAATAATCGTCAGGTGCCTCATGATCAGGAAATTCCTTATAATATTCCTTGTATCGCTCAGTACCGGGTTCCAGCAAATTCCTGGAAAACATCACGTTCTTTTCATTGATCTGTCCTACAGGATCATACCGGGTTATTTTGCGCTCAAAAAAACGCGTAGGGAATATGAGCAGAATGATCAGAAACCATGATATAAAAAGCATGCCCATCACCGGCCATTCACCGTAATACTCCACAAAAAATACAGGCGCGATAAATAGAATAGTAACGGGCAATAACAGAAGGGCACGCACCGCTGCCCGATTCTCCCTCTCAAGCAATGAGATCACCGCTGCATAAAAAAGAAATGCGAATAGAAGTATGCCTGTCGCGACCAACAAGACTGAATATATTGAAAGATCTGGCATGCTTTATATTACCGCTTTTTCTATAACAAAGATATTCTTTTGGGTCAAAATGGCAACAAATTCTGCAAATGTCAGTATAAAAGGATGTGCCGGGTGTTTTTACTTAAACAATAAGTATTTATACTTAAAATAATATGTGCGTTTATTATGATTCTAAAATAAAGTTATATATTAGCATTTGTATAGTCA
Organism: Bacteroidota bacterium; assembly: GCA_003648575.1. The sequence goes on along the minus strand of QMPN01000551.1, from coordinate 755 downwards.
GGTATAAGTACCTGTTTTTTATTGCATAAAGCCCTAAAACAAAACACTTAGACTAAGAATCAAAAACCTGGAAAAATGAAAAGATATTACACTTTGTCCGGCATTCTGTTCATGGCGTTCCTGTTTACAACTTCTTATTTTGCAATTGGCCAGCAGATAAACCCATACCTGTCGTTTGATAATGGCATTCAGCAATTTACAGATCATATGAGCACACTCCCTGCCAGGGAAACCGACAACGGTGGTGAGGAGTTTTACAAAATTGGCTTCACCTTTCCCGGTGCTGCGGTAGCAAATACCACAGTTAACGGAACAGGGTATCAATACCTGCATATTGAGGGCTTTGCCAAGATGGGGCAGATTGGTGCCCCGGCCTTGCCGGCACATAATGAGGTTATTGCCATGCCTCCCGGAGCTACAGCACAGATATCTATTGTCAATTCAACCTATTATGAATACAATGGATACATGATCCATCCCACACTTGAACCGGCAAGGGATACCTATGGTTCACCTGAGCCCGAGTTCTGGATAGATGAAAATATCTATAACAAGAATGATTTTTTTCCTAAGGATATCGTAGAGGTAACCAATGTCATGCTCCTGAGGGGCATTCCGCTGGCAGTGACCCAGATCAGGCCTGTGCAATTCAACCCTGTTACAGGTAAGATCAGGGTTTATACCCATATAGAGTTCAGGTTAGAATACAAAGGAGGCAATGCAAGCTTCAGCACCATCGCTGACGGCAACTCCCT
>QMPN01000550.1 GCA_003648575.1 Bacteroidota bacterium | reverse complement strand
GATGACCCATCAATTGAAATATCATCTATGGCCATATCAGAATGCCAATTGCTTCCTGTGGCTCCTACGAATCGAATTTTAAAGTTTGTTGAAGAACTATAACTACCCAGGGGTATTACAACTTCATTCCACTGATTACCCTGATCTCCGGTTAAACTCCAAATATCTGATGACCATGAAGTACCGCCGTTGGTTGATACCTGAACTGACATAGTACCCATGGATGATCCGTACATATGGTTCCAAAATCGTAATTCAGGGTTGCTAAGCGATGTTAGATTAAAGGCTGCAGATATTACATATCCTGTGCTATTATAACAACTTGAGCTTTCTGTAAATATATAATTCCCTCCGCCTGTGTGGTCTTCGCTGGGTCCTGTATCACCGGAGGCGGTATTGTCAGATAAGATATCCCAATCAATATCATCTCCACTTCCATTCATCCAGCAGTCATCAAACATAACTGTTCCATCTGATGTACAACTCATTTCAGGAGAACTTTCTGCCCATTCATCAAAGGTCTGTAGATAGGGATAGGTAGTTATTGGTGTGCAATCTAGTGTAGTTATATAATCTGTTTTTATTTCTGTATCTGTCCCAATATCATTGGTTGCTATTAAGGTAACTGTATAAAAACCTGCGGTGTTAAACTGTACTTTTGGATTCTTTGATCCTGCATTGGTGCCTTCTACAAAACTGACTGACGATGGTGAAAATGACCAATTCCATGTGTTAGGTACACTTGTTGACATATCCATGAATTGTACCGTTTGACCTTGCATGGGATGTGTGTCATCGGCATCAAAATCTGCTATGGGTGGATCAACTATCGGGGCATATGAAAAGGAGGCTATCTGAGTTTTCCAATTCCATCCTCCGGTAGTATATTCTGTTGTGTACCAAAAGGTCTCATCATCTTCCGGGTCTATTGTCATACTTGAATAATCGCCCCAACGGTTAATTCCGGTTTGGGAGGCTGTTCCTTCTTTGATACTTGCTTCCACAATATCCAAAATCCCTGTTCCGCTACTTTCTGCATTCTGTCCTGCAAACCTAATTGAGGGGTAGGTTGTAGAACTTGAAACTGAATATCCTATTGCTATATCTCCGTCTCCATTCATTGCAATACTTGCCATCCAGCGGTTTTCTCCATCATCCGGGGCATATGTTCCCTGTTGATGGATACTCCAGCCACTTCCATAATTTCTTAATTCATACCATCTAATTCCTGCCTGACCGTTGCCATCGGCATTTACTGTATGGTTTGTAAGCATTACCTGGTAAGATCCAAAGTTTCTATATTGTAGTCTGTACATTAACCTGTCTGATATTTCCATTAAGGTTGTACTGGTGCCGGGTTGATTAATTGCAATACCGTTATGTGAATAGGGTTGTACCGGAAGATTATGGGCAATCGAGACTGATGAATTACTCGTATTGTTCCAGTCAATATCTGCTTCCCATATTAGTAGTGAACTTGTTGTTGTTTCTGCAAAATAACTTGAAGAACCTGCAGGTGGTAATGTGGGACCATCACAATCTGCCGGTAATAAACTGCCATAACTTGATCCCAGGTTAAAGAAAATCATTTCCGCATTCGGATCTCCACTCAGCATGGCGTCTCTGTCTAAAACACAAACGCCTCCTCCTGCCCACGAAAGATAAGGTGGCTGGAATTGATTGATAGTAAAATAATAGCCATCGGACCAAACACCAAATTTTGGGTAATCTGGCATATTACTGAATTGGTAAGCATATCGATACCATGAACCTAGTGGGTCTCCCGTTTCTGAAACAGCAACTAGTTCATAAAAGGGCCCATTCGGATAATTTGGTAATGCAAATTGTGAGGCAACCCATCTGTCTGCATATTCATCATACACGATTATAGGATCTCCATTGTTTGTGCCACTCCACGGACCATCAAAACCATCCCATAAGGTACTATTATCTGCAGGGCCGTATAGTATATTTCCACTTTTGTCCCATATGGCAAATACTAAATTAACCATCTGAAAGTAATGATTCGGACCAACATCGCCATCAGGATCAGGTGGTGCTACACCACTTATGTTTCCAGTGCCCGGAAAATTATTATAAATAATGGGATTGGAACGCTCTGAAGGCATCTGGTCCTGAAGAACAGGATCTTTCCCGCTCCAAAATGAAGGACGTTTAAAATCATCGTGAAAACCATGTTTGTTCTTCACTATTCCGTCTTTCCATGACCTGTCTCTTAGTTCAGGAGGAACTATAGGAATATTTCTTAATTCCTGCGACTTGTCTGAGTAAATCGCCTTTACAACTTTCTCAGGCCGAATAGTTTGAGAGAAAACTGATGTTACCAGAAAAAGGTTTAAAATGAGAACGACAAAAGCAATGCAACCTCGTTTCAAAATAGTAACTTGATTTTTCATGTTTGTTTAGTTTTTCAATTGTTAATTGTACTATGTGTGTTTGTGTTTCTATTAATTTCATCGAATTACACATATGAGACATTGATGAAAGTTGTGTCGTTAACACAAGTCTCGTCACATAACAAACAGGAAGTAGAAATGCCCTTCTTGACATTCCTTCAAACAGAAAACGGATCGTTTTCATTAACGAACAATTGAAAAGCTTAAACTTTTTGAAAATCTGAGCAGGATGATTGCTCAGTAAGTATCCTATTACAGATACACTTATTATACCCCTGAACAGGGAATAATTTCGGCTCATTTGTTTGTTTTGTTTGTTCTTC
>QMPN01000549.1 GCA_003648575.1 Bacteroidota bacterium | reverse complement strand
CCTGCCCTTATAGCACCATGACACTCAAAAATGGTGTTGAGAGTGCCGTTGTCAAAGCGATTCCGGAAATCAAGTCAGTAGAATCAGTTTAGGGGGTGAGGTGCATTTTATTTAGGACAGATATTTTGCAACAATAGGCATTCTGCGTCCCATCCCGAAAGCTTTCGATGAAACACGTAGCATGGGCGGTGTCTGATACCGCTTGTATTCACTGGTATTGACCAGCTTGAGGATGCGGTCGACAGTTGCTTTCTCAAAGCCCATTTTAACCAGTTCCTTGGGCCCTTTCCGTTTTTCTATATACTGGTAAAGGATCTCGTCGAGAATATCATATTCCGGCAGAGAGTCAGAATCTTTCTGATCCGGCCTCAACTCCGCTGAAGGAGGCTTGGTGATTGTATTCTCAGGAATAATTTCTTCATCCTTATTGATGTAGCGTGCAAGTTTGAAAACTTCCGTCTTATAAACATCCCCCAATACCGACAGGCCACCGTTCATATCTCCGTATAGTGTACTGTAGCCAACAGCAGCTTCACTCTTATTGGAGGTATTGAGAAGAATGTGCCCGAACTTGTTCGACATGGCCATGAGGAGAAGGCCGCGGATGCGTGCCTGAATGTTTTCCTCGGCAATATCGAATGGCAGGTCGCCGAATACCGGTTGCAAACTTGCATCCAGGGTATCGAAAGCATCTTCAATGCTGATCAGGTCGTAGGGTGAGCCCAGGTTCTCTGCCAGGGCCACAGCATCATTAACGGAGTGCTCCGAAGAAAATGCAGAAGGAAGCAGCATTGCTCTGACATGTTCCCTGCCAAGGGCTCGTGCAGCCAGCACCATCGTCACAGCAGAATCTATCCCCCCTGACAGGCCGAGTATGGCTTTATCGAAACCCAGTTTCCCAAAATAATTCTTTATGCCCATGACGATGGCATCATGGATGAGCTTTGTTTTATCCTCTATGATGCCCAGCGGGTTTTGCTCAGGCATCTTTTTGGCTGTTGCCACATCGTCAAGATCAAATATTTTCAGGTCTTCAGCAAAATATTCGAGTTCATCATAAATAAAACCTTCCGGTGATGCTGCCAGGGAACCACCGTCGAAAAGAAGCTCCGTCTGGGCACCGACATGGTTCACATAAAATAGCGGCAGCTTATATTTCCTGACGTTTGTAAGAATAATTTCTTTCCGTGTCCGCGCCTGTTCGTAATGAAATGGTGAGGCCGCAATATTTATCATCACATCAGGAGACTGTTTGATCAGCTCATCCATCGGCTTGATGGTATATAAGGGATCTTCGCCAACATCCCAGATGTCTTCACATATGGTCAGGGCAATGCGTTTCCCCCCGTATGCTATCACTTCAAATTCCCTGTAGGGCTCGAAGTACCTGTACTCGTCGAAAATATCATAATTGGGAAGCAGGGATTTATGGGCCATTGCCTGCACCTTACCATCGGCCAGAAATATGGCTGAATTATGCAGATCTTTTCCCTTTATATCTGCCCGCCTCGTAGGGCAGCCTACAATGGCTGCGATACCTTTACAATGTGTAGCGATCTCATCAACAGCATTCAGGCACCTTTCAATGAAGTCATCAAATTCGAGGAAATCCCTGGGCGGGTATCCACTTACCGCCAGTTCAGCAAATACAACAAGTTCAGCCCCCGCCTGGCGGGCTTCATCAATGGCGTGAATGATCTTTGAAGTGTTGTGTTCAAAGTTGCCGATGTGGTAATTGATCTGTGCAAGCGCTATTTTCACGCATTAAAGTTAAAAAACAATCCCGACTTCGAAGGCAACATAATTTGCTTTGGCACTATTATTTATACCTGGATCGGAAGTATTCGTCCCTTTCAGGATGTCCATAAAGCCATTATTGAAGGTAAAACCGGCCATCAGATTGGTGCTTCCGCCAAGGTTAAACTCCACCCCTGCGCCCAGAATCAGCGATTCACGCATAAAGGTGATATCATCATAAATATCTATATTATCATCGCTAATGGAACCACCGGCCTCAGGGATGAACTCATCATCAGCCTTCGCACCGATCAGGAAATTAGTTCCCAAACCGATCTGCCCGTATATCCTGAATTTCCCAAGCTCCCTGGTGCGCATCTTAAACGTAAGGGGGATCTGTATATATTTCAGTTTATATTTCCTGTTCAAGCTCCCATTCACAGTTTCATCACTATTCTCGATACTGGCAGGCATCGTCAAGCCTCCGCCAATGAATACCACATCGAAGCCGGTGGCAATTCCATAGTTTTCCATCAGGAAAAAATCAGCAATGAAGCCCCAGGTGAAACCAACTTTCGTCCCATCCGACTCATATCCTTTGGCATCCGGCTTCATCCAGCCCAGGGTCGGGCCTCCTTTGAAACCAAATACAAATGGCTTTTGCTGACTATAGGTCGTCATTCCTCCCAGAAAAGTAATCAATAAGGTTAGCAGGATTGCTTTTTTCATACGCCTCAGATTAAAATATTGATATGCATAAAGATAAATCCATTCTAAAAGGTAAAGATTTTTGTCCGTGACAAGTTGTTAAAACCATAATGTTAATAATTATCGGCGGGACTAGAGAAGCACCGAAAATGATGTTTCTATATTTGTGTTAGCACATTTATCAAATCGAAAATTATTCACAAAAAAGAAATATTATGAAAAGAGTCATCCTGTTATCCGTCATGATATTCATGGCAAGCTTTGTTTTCGGACAGTTTACCATTGGTCCGAAAGTT
>QMPN01000548.1 GCA_003648575.1 Bacteroidota bacterium | reverse complement strand
CTTAACTGTTAATGATACTTTCTTGTGCATGGTCCCTCCAAAGATTAAAATTTGAAAAATTATTAATTATTCTCTACCAATGTACATAAAATCCTGTATCAAATCAAGTATTTCCTTCAAATTTCCCAAATCTCAGACATATTTATCTAATTTTGCATCTTAAGCAGCAGCATATGCATGAACTGTCGATAGCGATAAACATAGTGGAGATCGTAGAAGATCATGCCGGGGGGCCGGATGGCAGTGCCGTTACTGAGGTTGAACTCGATATTGGGCAGAATTCCGGCGTAGTTTTGGAAGCCCTGCAGTTCGCCCTGGAAGAAGCCGTAAAATCAAGCGTGATGGCTGCCGCCAGGATAAAAATTAATGACATACCGGCAATCTGTAAATGCCTGTCCTGCGCCCATGAATTCGTACCCGAGGATATTATTACACCCTGTCCGAAATGCGGGCACCTGTACTCGGACAATATACAGGGGGGGGAGATGAAAATAAAAGCTATTAGATTTTAGGTACAGGGTACCGGATACCAGGTACCAGGTGATTGTAATTCAAAATTAAAAATTAAAAATTTATAAATATGTGTGGAACTTGCGGATGCGGAGATGACGGAATCAGGATCACGAAACCCGGAGATAAACAGGAACACAATCATATCCATAACCATGAACATGATCACCATCATGAACACGACAGGGAGGTGATCCTCGAACAGGATGTCCTTCACAAGAATAACCTTCTGGCAGAACGTAACAGGGGCTTTTTCGAAGGGAAGAATATCAGGGCGATCAACCTGGTGAGTTCTCCCGGCTCCGGGAAAACTACCCTGCTGGAAAGAACCCTCACGGACCTGAAAGGTGAGTTGCCCTTTTACATTGTGGAAGGCGATCAGCAAACCATGAATGATGCCGAACGCATCAGTGCCACGGGAGCCCCCGTAGTACAGGTAAACACCGGAAGCGGATGCCATCTGGATGCCTCCATGGTGAATAGGGCTTTAAAGGAACTGGATATCAAAGATGACTCCATTCTGGTGATAGAGAATGTCGGAAACCTGGTATGCCCATCAATGTTTGACCTGGGCGAATCCACCCGTGTAGTGGTTATCAGCGTAACGGAAGGTGACGATAAGCCTATTAAATACCCGGATATGTTCCGTACCTCCGATATCTGTATTATCAATAAAACTGATCTCCTCCCCTATGTCGATTTCGATGTAGAAAAGGCAAAAGAATATGCACTCAGGGTGAACCATCACCTCAAGTTTTTCGAAGTTTCCGCCAAGAGTGGTCAAGGCATGGACGCCTGGTACACCTGGCTCAGGCAGTGTTAATTATTAACATTGTGAAATAATTAACATTTTTCTTGCATTATAATTTCTTGCCCTCTATTTTTGCATTGTTAGTGAACTAACAATACATAATTACCAATTTCATGAAAAACTTACCGCACAAAACCATTGAAAGGTTAAGCCAGTACAGGAGGGCTTTACTGCTCTGTCATGCAAAGGGCATGTCGCATATCTATTCTCATGAAATAGCTAAGATACAGCATATTACATCGGTCCAGGTGAGGCGCGACATCATGTTGATCGGGTATACCGGCACACTAAGAAAAGGTTATAATGTGAAGGAGCTGATCGATCTGATCGGGCATATCATCGACAGTGATGAAGGAATCAATGTATGTGTTGTTGGGATCGGGAACCTGGGACATGCCATCACGAATTATTTCAGTGGCAAGCGTACCAAACTTTCTATTGTTGCAGTATTTGATGTGGATAAAAGCAAGATCGGCAAAAAATATCATGGCATAGAATGTTTCGACGTAACCGATATAAAAAAAATAATCAAAGAGAAGAATATAGAGATTGGCATTATGACGGTCCCTGGCGAAGATGCCCCTGCCATCAGCGAATTGCTGGTTAAGGGAGGAATCAAAGGCCTGCTGAACTATACACCCAAACCGGTACATGTTCCCAAAGAAGTTTACCTCGAGGAGTATGACATGATCACATCCCTTGAAAAAGTAGCCTTTTTCGTAAAAACCCATTAACATTTTATGAATAAGATAGCCAAATCCATACTCAGGTACAGATGGCTGATCATCACACTGGTCATTCTGTTTACAGCATTTACCGCTTACCAGATTACCAAAATGCAGATCAACTCCGATGTGATCAGTTCCCTGCCTGATGATGATCCGGATGCGGCCCTGCTCAAAGAAATCGCCACAGAATTTGGCAGCAACAAGATGGGCATGGTGATCCTGGAATCGGATGATATATTCCAAACCGAGATCCTGCAACATGTTCAGCAGATCACTGATACCATCAAAGATATCGACGGTGTCATATCCGTCAGTAGCCTCACCAACATTATCGACATCAACGAACTTGGTATCGGTACCCTTGTTGACCCATACGACCTGCCCGATGAAACCGAAGAACTGGAAGCACTACGTGAGCGAGTCAATGCCAAGGATATGTATCGCGGGAATATTGTATCTGAAGATGGGACCGCCACTTTGATCGTCTTCTCCCTGGCGGAAGATGCAGATGTTGAGATGGTTGCCAAGGCAGTAATCAGGAAGACTGAAGAAATGAACCTGCCCGAGACGCTGTATTATGCCGGTTCACCAATGATGGTCACAGCTATTGCGGACCTGATCTCTAACGATCTTATTCGCCTGCTCCCCATCGCCTTTTTACTCATTGCACTCATCCTTGCCTTGTTTTTTAAGACCGTTCG
>QMPN01000547.1 GCA_003648575.1 Bacteroidota bacterium | reverse complement strand
GGGGTTGTCTGTCACAGCCTGGTAATTTGTGGCATCTTTCTGAAAAGTCATATTGGACAGGATAGCGCTGGCACCAACAGAAAAGCTGAATTTGGTGTCCATCATGGATAAACCGCCCGGGTTATAAAAGATGCTGCTGGCTCCCAGCGCAAAGGGGGAACCTATCAATCCCATCCCTGTTTGCTTTTGGCCCTGCAATCTCACCTGGTATCCGCCAGCAAAGGCAGCCCAACTACAGATTGCTACTAGAAATACAAGTAGTGTAAGTTTCTTCATTGTGCTCAATTTGGTTAATAAATCGGTGCAAGATAGTAAAAAATACTTCCCTCCAACAATTAAGTTATGACGAACAGGAGGCATAGGGATGTGCTAATGCTATTCAGGAAAGAATTAAAATTTTGCTGTAAGCCCGAAGTGTATTTTTGCCGATCTGAATTGTAGAGGCTGGCCTTCCCGGCTCCCAAGGGCATAGCTTAAGGCAAAGATGCCGGCTTTGGTTTCGAAATTTATGCCCGCCCCAAAACCATAGGGTGTATCCTTAAGATATCCTGAATTGGCATTATGTTCATAATAAGCACCATCGAAAAATACCTGGAAGAATGAGTTGACATCAAACAGGTATCGAAACTCAAGCGTGAAAATGGAATATATCGAAGCCGTGATCGATTCTTCATCAAAGCCCCGCAGGGTTTTCAATCCACCAATGCGAAACAGCTCATTGTCGAAAAGATTCTTGTTCTCCAGGAAACCGCTTTTATTTCCGATCAGCAGGGTGCTGCTGCGGAATAGTGGAACAAACAGTGCAGCATTAAACTGTAATCTGTATAAGGTGCTTGTCAATGGGATGCTGTCGTAAAGGGCCTGGTTCACATTAGCGTTATTCCTGATCTTCTTTGATCCGATGGCAGCGCTCAGGTCAATATAATAACCTTTCTGTGGATTGTACCTGTAATCCAGCCTGCTATATCCAAGGCCGAGGCCGTACAGGCGGGTGGTTATATCCGCATACTCGGGCAGGGTTGTAGCATACTCCAGACCGGCGGTGCTCAGCAAATTCGATTGCTGGTTCTCATAAAACACCTTCACATTATTGTATCCGTTGTACAATACCTGTATGCCGATATTGTTAGTCAAGGTAAGGTAAGAGGTGTCTTTTTTAAAGAGGTGTAAACGGTAATCAATTCCGAAAGGTGTATTGAAAAGGAATGGGAAATTAAAGTGAAAACTAAGATCCTGGCTTTTGGCCTCCAGCTTGCGCCAGTTGAAATCGATCAATTCACCACGATTAAAAGCACTCAATAGTTTCAGTTTGATGTCGCCTGTAATCAATAGTTTGCCGCTTGCCTGGTCATTTGGTGCTATACCCAGGATGCCGTCAAACTGGCTGGCCTTTTTTTTGTCAATATAAAGGATGAGCCTGGCCTTGTCATCGATAAACACTACATCATGCGGCCGGATCACACTTACAAAGGGCAGATCCTGCAGCCTGGATTCTATCCTGCTGAAACGGGACTCATCATAGAGGTCACCCTTCTTAAGGTTAAAATAGTTTCTGATAAACTTCCTGTGAAGTTTCGAATTCCCTTTCACAATGATAGTATCAATTGTCACCTGCTGATGCAAATTAAGGTTCAGGCTGGCCGATATACTCTTGTTGTCATATATGCTTACACTGTCGAGCCTGACAGATGCAAATGGGTAGCCATTGTTTTCACAGTAAGATAATATGTTCTCTGTTAGTTCATTGATCTCATTGATGTTGAAAGGCCTGTTGCTATACAATTTTTCTTTATACCCGCTCTGACTCAGGACCACTACGGGTACGTTCCCGGCCCTGATAACGGACATATTGTAAACATCCCCGGTAAACAACAATCCACGGACCAGGCTTGAATCTTCATATATTGAATCGATGCTGGCAGTGATATAACCCTTTTCAAAGAAGTATTGCAGAACTTTATTCAGTTCTTGTTGTGCCTGCAGCCTGCTTGAAGGCTCTGAGTTATAGTTCAATCGCTTGATGATTTTTGCTGTTGAACTGTCAGCAGGAATTATTTCCAGGCTAAGTTGTTGGCCGGAAACACTCAGAACCGTTATACAGAATAGAATAACAATGCTTATGGATATGATGCTTTTCAAGCCGGGTAGTTTTCAATGAGAGAACGATTCTGCATGGGACTTATTCTATTTTCCAGTCAATTTCAGCTTTTTCCTGTTTACGGAGGATCTCATTGGTCTTTGAAAAATGCCTGCAACCGAAAAACCCGCGATGCACTGAAAAGGGGGAAGGATGTACTGCTGTCAGAATATGATGCCTGCCCGGATCGATCAGTGCTTTCTTGGCAATTGCATAATTGCCCCAGAGCAGGAATACCAACCCGGTTTTCATTTGTGAGAGTTTTGTTATTGCTGCATCTGTAAATTGCTCCCAGCCTTTGTTTTGGTGCGAACCGGCAGTATTGGCCCTCACCGTGAGTGTGGCATTGAGCAATAAAACCCCCTGTCGTGCCCACTTTTCCAGATTTCCCCCCTCCGGGATATCAAACCCGAGGTCATCCCTGATCTCTTTGAAAATATTTACCAGTGAGGGAGGTTTTCTAATGCCCTGCGGTACTGAAAAACAAAGGCCATGGGCTTGCCCTGCGCCATGATAAGGATCCTGGCCAATGATAACCACCCTGACAGATTCGAAGGAGGTATGGTCAAAAGCAGCAAAGATCTTTTCCCCCGGTGGATAAACAGTAAACCTTTTCTTT
>QMPN01000546.1 GCA_003648575.1 Bacteroidota bacterium | reverse complement strand
TGCTTAGCCCTGTATATGCCCTGGCGGGAAACAGTGTTTTTGCCTTCACCCTCTGGATCACTGCATTCCTCATGGGGATCGGGATGATCATGGCTGTATTCCTGCGACGGTATTTTAGTGATCTTATCGCCTTTTTCCTGGTCATGATCGTGATCTACAACCCATGGACCCTGAGCATGAAGCTGGAGATCATGTCGGAATTCCCATTTACTTTCTTGCTCCTGCTATGCCTCTTTTTGTTTGAAAAATATGGCAAGGGGCCCTTCTGGATGGGGATCGTTATTGCCATACTTGGCGGATTGCTGATGTCGGTCAGGGCTATTGGGATGGTATTTCCCATTGCCATTTTGATCTGGGCGGTAAGAAAGAGGTTCATTGAAAAGGACAAAACTCCGATGAGCAAGTGCGTATGCGGCTTTTTGGTTGGTGTAGGCTCGGTCCTGGTATATCTTTTGCTTAATAATGTCATTTTTGCCGTGCCCCAGGCAGAAGGCGGTTCTTATACCGGCATCTGGGGTGAGGAAAAGCTGTACGCCACAGTTCTCTATAACCTGGCATACTATACCGAGCAGTTCAAATATTTCTTCTCCCCCTGGGGTGGATCATGGAACTTCCTGCCACTGATCCTGAAAGCAACCATATTCACATTTACCCTGCTGGGAATGATCCGCATGTTCTTCCGGCGTCTGGAACTCATGGACATGATCGTGATCCTGTACTTCGGCGTTTTACTGATCTATCCGTACCGGCACGGAGGAATACGTTTTCTATTCCCCATCATGCCATTCCTGGCTTTTTATCTCGCCAGGGGGCTGGAGACAGTGCACATCTTTCCGAATATAAAGAGCAGTGCGAAAGCCTGGTTCCTGGGATGCCTGGTGCTGGTTTCCTACCTCAATATGTTCTGGTTCATCATACATACCGATCACCAAACATTACAAGGCCCACAGGAACAGCTGTCAGAAGAAGCCTTTGAATATATCAGGAATAATACCGCTGAAGATGATGTGATCATTTTCTCCAAACCCCGGGTGCTTGCGCTATACACCGACCGGAATTGCCTGGCCAATCATAAGGAATTTACACCCGGGGAGATCGCTGACCTGATCTTTGCCTATGAAGTGGATTATGTGCTTACACACACTGAAATATCCGATGCTGCCATTCATGATTTTATCAGGAAACAGGATTACATTTGTGAATATTTGTGGAGTAATGAGAAGTTTGTGCTTTATAAGGTCATTAGGTAGGGTTGAGGGTTGAGTGTTGAGTTGGTGTTAGGTTGAGCTTGACCCCAGAGGGGTCACGTATCATTAGCCCCGGGTTTTAACCCGGGGATAAGAGGTTATATTAAATTATCACCCTCCCCCCGATAATGTCCGTTCGGAGAAACGTAGCTGGAATGGGGAGGGTTTAGGGAGGGGAGGACAACGCGATAATTACGAGAGAATAAAAATGAAACGTTTGCATAAATTATACAGAGCCTTTGTATTGATTTTGAAGAAGCCATACCTGCTTAACAAGATCATCGACGACAATGATGTATGGCAGGGAAGGGTTCAGAAGGAATATGGCAATGGTGGTGGCCTTAATGAGGTCAGGTTTCATGATCTGACAGGAGGGGAGGAGATAAGCGTTAAACCATTTTCATTTCTGGAAGGTGGCTCCCTGCCCACCGACCTCGCCTTGTTGCGGCTGCTGGCCGCTGGTTTTGATGAATGCACATATTTTGAGATAGGCACCTGGCGTGGGGAAAGTGTTGCCAATGTAGCGGAGGTAGCAAAGGATTGCACCACCTTGAATTTGCCGGCCGGGGAAATGCTTGAGGCGGGCCTTGATCCGGCTTATGTGGAGCAGCATGCTATGTTCTCCCGGGGATTACCCAATGTCTTGCACCTGGAAGGGAATTCACAGACCTTCGACTACGCCGGCTTAAATAAAAAATACGACCTTATCTTTATCGATGGCGACCATCACTTCGAATCCATAAAGCAGGATACACAAAATGTTTTCAAACACCTGGTGCATGATAAAAGCATTGTGGTATGGCATGATTATGCCTGGCAACCGGGCAATGTGCGTTATGAAACCCTGGCAGCCATAATGGGTGGAGTGCCCGAAGCCTTCCGCCAAAATCTTTATGCAGTGCGTAATACACTATGTGCGATCTGCCATCCGGGTGATCTCAGATCACAAAAACCCTCAGTCGTGGCGAAAATGGATGAAGCCTTCGAAGTAAGGCTGAAGGCATAAAAGATGATAAGGTTTCTTATTGGTACCTGAAATAACGGTAACAATCAGGGTAATCTACCTGGTCATTCATGTTCTTCAGATAATAGATGATCGCCTCTGCAGTGGAGTATGGCTGAACCTCTCCGCTTAGCGGGAAGTAATTATCATACACAGCAGGAATGTAGTCATTGATCCCTAACAATAAGATCGTAGTATTGGGTATGATGTTGTTGCTCAGATCTCTTATTTCAACGCTATTGTCCACCTGTTGGATCTGTACCCCCGAATAATAAAACCCGGCCGCTGAACCTTTTAGAAAGATCTTCATATCAGAAATGCTCATTTCGTAGATGATAGCGCCATTGTTGAATGGATCGAATTCATAGATCTCCCTGACAGTGATATCTCCCTCATTAAGGCCTGAACGCACCCCGCCGGAATTTTGAAAGGTTACATCCACATCAAGCCTTTCCCTTAAGGCATCGGTATAAAAACAACCGACCTGGTACTTTTGATGGTCCTGA
>QMPN01000545.1 GCA_003648575.1 Bacteroidota bacterium | reverse complement strand
GTAGTATTTTTCCGGGATGATGGCCATCGGAACAGCACTGAGGCCTGCTTTCATAAGCAGGGTAGCCAGCAAGACAGTCTTTTCCAGAGGTGTACCGGCATTCGATTTCCAAACTTCCTCGGGTGTGCGGCATTTGAATCCTGTATATTTTAGATTAAGGTTCCAGGTACCTATTTCATTTACCACCAGCTTCTGAATAGCCAGTGCCGTTTTTAGCTCATCTTCTTTTTCTTCCTTTAACTTTTTAGCAGCAGCCTCCATCGAAGTATTTGACTGATATGTAAAAGCCGCCTGGGCTACGAAGGGGAAATATGCCCTTTCCAGGTCTCTGGCAGTACTGAAGAACAATCGGGGCAGTAATTCGTAATCGGTACCCCATTCACGGGTATACGCCGAAAGCTCGCGAAAAGTAAACGTGTAAACCTTTGTGTCTTTTTCCTGGCTTATCTCCGCTGCAGTACGCAGATTCAGCATTTTGTAGTGTAACTCCTGTTTGGCAGGAACACGGATAATGATCTGCTTTTCCTTTACGGGGACAATGTCCTTAATGACTTCCTCTCCCATGAAAGTTTGCATGTATCCGGCTTTTGTCTTCAGGGTGTAATCCAGGTATATGGTAGCCCCCACCTCAAGCCCGGTATGTGTAATTACAAGTTCCCTGAGCTTGTTATAGGGGGCGGCATGTGCTGATGCACGAGGCAACACCTCGTTAAAAGCATTGTCGGGTACCACCACCTTTTGGCCATCAGCCATGATGGTATAGGCTGTATTTATTTCTATCTCCTGGTATTCAGGATCGAAAATGATAAATGTTTCACCATACAGTCGGTGAAAGCTCATATGGCTGAGCAGCTTCACCTCTTTGTAAGCCCGGTATTCAGAGCTTCCATCATCATGAAGTGTATATTCATGTACTACTTTGTTGAATACGGCATCGCCCTCCTGGGCAGAAATGTTCTGAAAAATAAAAATTGAGAGAACGATCAGTATGTATTTGGATATTGTTTTCATCATAGTATTCTTTGATCAGGACTAATTGAATTTGAGGATAACAGGTTCATTAGAGAACTTCTGCTGGGCTGAAACTGCTTTTCGGAAAGCTCCCCAGTCTTCCTTTTCATAAATCCTTTTGTTAAGTGTTATTTTTTCGTTCACCATCATGCCATTCCCTGATTTTGACAGCTTATAACTGCCTTCGAAGCCTGCAGGTGCTTCAGAAAATCCTTCCGCTTCCGGCAGGTAAACAGCTGTAACCGTGGCCGGGAGCTTAATGCTTTCATGCAACTCAACCAGCCTGGAACAACGGTCGCGGAAAGGGTATTTCCGGTCCTCTTTATCAACATTCCAGTACATATGCGACATTGCCCGTATGAAAATACCGGAAACAATAACCGGGGTGAAGATGATCTCTTCATCCGTTACCAGGGCAAAGTCCGGAATGGTATAGCTGATCTTGAGTTCGATCGGTCCCGACATATAATCATAAGGCTTGCCATACTCAATGCCGGTGATCTCCATCAGGGGGTATTTCCTTTTCAGCTCCCTCTCCACGTTCTGGTCCCAGCTATTTTTGAATGAGCGGGTGAACATGCCACGAATGGCACCATCCGATTGCCCTTCGGCATTCAATACCAGCCGGCCTTCCATACTACCATCCTTTTTGATCACCGAACTTCCTGTAATTCTGAAATAATGATTTTCCGGGGGGGAGAGAGGTGTTATGCCCAGGTCAGCTCCTTCCGGAACACCCAGTAAGTAGTTTTGCTGCTGTTCGGCACTCGACCATAACTCTCTTAAAAATGGTACCCAGGTGGGGTCAAGCAGCTTATATTCTCCATTTCTTAGTTTCACCACGGTAACACTGTGGTTGAACTGGTCGGCAGGGATATAGTCGATCCTGGAGCCGGCCATGGTCATGGCGGGATAGGATTCGAATTCGGCTGCACGTAACATGGTTACCAGCATGCCTGCCTTGTCTTTGCAAACACCGCAACGATCAAGGAATGTCATATCTCCTTTATGTAAAGTGTATCCTTCGCCTTCACCCATGGAAACACCTGAATATCGGATCTCATCAGCTACCCAGTGGGTAAGCAGGGAGATGGAGTCCATCTCTGTTTTGGCCTTACCCTTCAGGATCTCATCTACCTTTTCTTTCACCTCAGGAGTAACGTCAAAGCTGCCAAAATCCTCATTTACATTGTAAAACCACAGGGATTTTGCATACCAGTCGGGGCTGGAGCTGATCAGCAGTTTTGTAGCAACATCCGAATAGGCAAGCATACCCCGTTCATATTTCATGGGTGTGATATTTTTCTTGCTGAAAGTATAGATCATCTTGCCATCGTCAAGCCATACAGATGATTGCAACTCTCCGTTGTAAACATCATATTGCACCAGTTTGCCTTCAGGCACTGCCGTGCGATACACTTTCTCAATGACGGGGTCCCTGCTCCAGAATTCAATGATATCGTAAAAATGCCCGCGCATAGGAGGGATGTACCTATCATCATCGTCACCGTAAAGCAAAGCATAGGTAAATCCTTTCCTGAAAAGAAATACCTCAAGGGCATCTCCCGGCTCAAGCCGTCCTACTTCGATCATCTTTTCCCTTGCACCCCAATAAATAGCCCGGGCAGGTGCAGGATAATCCATCACCATATTGATGTCAAGCTCTGATGTTTCACCGCTTTGCTTGTGGATTATCACTTTCCTGATCTCTACATAGGCCGACAAAGGGTCATAGCCATAGGTAATG
>QMPN01000544.1 GCA_003648575.1 Bacteroidota bacterium | reverse complement strand
AGAGAGATACAGGAAAATAATACATCCGAAAATATCGGTGGAAATGGCAATAACGTCCCATGTGATAGGTGATTGGATCCTGCCGAACAATACCAGGTACGGCAGCCTGTCGAGACGTCCGATACAAAGCAAAATATACAGAGGCCCGATAAACAGGGCGATAATGGTAATTAACTCCGCCATGCGGATTACCGGTTTTCTCCAGGATGTTCTGAAAAGATGCAGTGTACCCGAGATCAGGGCTCCGGCATAACTGATCCCCATAAAAAAGATGAAATTCACAATAAATATTCCCCAGACAACATTATCACGCATACCCGTAACAATATGGCCCTGGGTGATCTGTATGATCAGGGCATAGATCCCCCACAGGATCAGCAGGGTGAGAAATATGATCCAGACTATGGATATTGTTTTTGGCCTTTCGACCTGAGAACGGAATTCCCTTAACTTTTCGAAACTGGCAGTATTTGCAGATTCCATATTTTACCCCCTGTCTTTAGCGTATGGTGTATTCTTATATCTCTCCTTGATATCCTCATCAAGGCTTTCGTATCCGCGGTCGACAGGAAACTGTCTGTTAACAGGCGGCAGGTAGTAAACACTGGGCCTGGTGCCTAAACCTTCCAGGTAACGGTATCCGCTCCTGTCCCTGATGAGTTCGCTGAAGGCAAGCGTTTCAGAGCCGTTGGTGACTGCATCCTCGTCAATATCGCCAAAGTAGATCACTCCCATCGGGCAGGCAAGCAGGCAATAAGGAAGCTTATTTTCCCTCAGGCGGTCGGCGCAGAAAACGCATTTTGATACAGTACCTTCCTGCCCCGGGACACTGCTTTCCGGATTGTAAACTATAGACCCGTCATATTCTTCATGATGTTTCCATGAAAAGTTCCTTGCAGAGTATGGGCAGCCGGTCATGCAAAACTTGCAACCGATACAGCGGTCATGATCAATGAGTACGATCCCATCGGTACGCTTGTAAGTTGCACCTACCGGGCAAACACTTACGCAGAGGGGGTTGTCGCACTGAAAACAGGGTTTTGGAAACCAGTATGGGGCTGATTTGTCAGAATCCTGCATCAGGAAAACTTTCATGTACTCATGGTCTTTCGGAAGATGATGCCCTTCCTGGCAGGCTTCAACACATTTGCGTGCATTATAGCATTTGGCCAGGTCGATCACCATAACAAATTTTCTGCCCGGGATACCTTCCCTGGCCTGTATCTTATACTCTTCGGAGGGCTGTATATCTGAAGCATCTACCTCAACAAGTTTCCCGTCAGGGGTAAGTAATTTTACTTTTTCCCCTGATTTTGAACTATCACCACAGGAGGAAAGGATGCTGCTTGCTGCAAATGCACCTGCACCTGCAAGCAACCCTTTGCGAATAAATTCCCGCCTGGGGGAACTTTCCTTGCTCTTGCCTTTTTCCATAATACTTTTTTATGGTTCGACTTTAATGTTTTTCATGATAGCCGGTGAACATACTTCTATAGTTGCTCAGCGGCCGTGATCCGATACTGCAGAAATAAACATGTACCACAAAGAATAATGAGACTATAAATCCCAATACAACATGTATGATGTCAGTAGTGTGTAATGCAAAAGTGCCAAATACACCATGTAGCAGGTATTCCGGATATAAAAGCATCAAACCTGTTATGATAATGACAGGCATGCTTATATACATGATGAAAACATAGCTGAATCTTTGCAGCGGGTTGAATTTGTTGCTTTTAGTGATCTCAAATGGCGGGTTTTCCTCTTTGAACATACCGAAGGCATAGTACCTTGCCTGGCGGGTTACATTGCGGAAATATCCTCTGATCCTAAAGAGATACTGACTGCCGTTTGGCGTAAATATATTACCGATTAAAAAAATGATATAGCTTATTATTAAAATGATCCCGCTGATATCATGGATAGAAACAGCCCAGTCGAAACGAATGATCGGATATTCAGGGTCGGAATATTGCATGCTTAAGCCTGTAAGTATCAATAACAAACATAAGATAGCATTGGCCCAATGCCAGAATCTCACCCATACAGGATATAAATATAATTTCTCTTCCATCGCTATGAGTGTTTAATGGTTGAACGTAAAACTGCATGTACTGTAATCAAGAGTAATACCAGGCCGAATAGCACTACGCTCAAGCGGTTCAGGTAATAATTCCTGTTTGCCCCGATTATATATGCTTCTTCAAGCATAGCCGCATTTGAAAAACCGGTTAGGGACCGCTGATCAGTAAACTGCATCTTGTACAGTGAAGTAAGCAGCATGGAGTTTTTCGAATGGCAATCGACACATCGCTTCACAGCTTTTTCTTTTGGCTGAATATTGTGTGCAACCAGCAGATCATTGTTTATCTCTGCATGGCACTCAATGCATCGTACATTCTTAAAATGAAGTCCCTGGTTAGGAAGCCAGTCATGTTTATCAAGGATGTTTGGATTGTCGAGGGTAGTCAGAAGCTGGTATTTTGAAGTGTTAGAATGACAACTCAGGCAGATCTCGTTATCATACAGAATGAATTCCTGCATATTCTCATTTGTCCTGGCATTGATCCTGTAGGTGTGCGGACTATGGCACATCCAGCATGTAAATTCTTCTGAGTGTTTAGAGGAATGAACACTTTTATGAAACTCCTCATCGATACCTTCGAAATTGTATTGGGCATAATGATCATCGCCTCCATGGCAATCCAGGCATTCATAAATTGGTTCCATGCGGAGTTCCCCGGCATGCGGGAAGTCT
>QMPN01000543.1 GCA_003648575.1 Bacteroidota bacterium | reverse complement strand
TGAAAAAGCTGATATGATCATCCATGTATTCCCCCGGAAGGAAATCGCAAGGCTTGCTAAAAAAGCAAAGATCCCCATACGGCTTGGTACTACCAACAGGTTATATCACTGGGGTACATGCAACAAGCTCGTAAGATTATCCCGCAAACGTTCGGAACTGCATGAAGCCCAGCTGAACCTGAAACTGATAGAAGGGATCTCAGGAAAAGGCACAATCACCCTGGAGCAGGTCTGTGAACTATACGGACTTAACAAAACCGAAGCTCTGGATAATAAATTTATTCAGTTGATCGACAAAAACAGGTTCAACCTCATTCTTCATCCAAAATCCAAAGGAAGTGCCAGGGAATGGGGAGTTGAGAATTTTAAAAAACTGATCGCAATCCTTCCCGACGATCAATTTAAGATTTTTATCAGCGGTACTGCAGAAGAAGGTACATTGCTGAAAGATACAGGCATATTTGAGTCAGGCAAAACCATAAACCTGACAGGACAGATGTCGCTTGCGCAACTGATGAGTTTCATAGAGGCCTGCGACGGCCTGGTCGCGGCCAGCACGGGGCCCTTACACATTGCAGCCGCACTGGGAAAAACGGCCATTGGAATTTATCCCCCCATCAGGCCGATGCATCCCGGAAGATGGGCACCGGTAGGAAAACAAGCAAAATTCGCTGTTATAGAAAAAGAATGCTCCGATTGCCGCAATAATGGGATATGTCATTGCATGCAGGAGGTCAGCCCTGAAGTAATTAAAAACCTGATCCCCTACGGGCATGAGCAAAACAATATCCCGGAAATATAGTCAGAGTATGACTTTAATTATATAATATTGATCATTAAAAGCTGATACTTTTTGAGAGACCAAGGCAAACATATAAAAATCAGTAGCATATTAACCCAGCTGTATTTCTGGGGCCTGGTGCTAATGATCATCTCCATTCCCCTCTCAAGATTCATGATGAGTGTTGCTCAGTTTACCTTGTCAGGCATTATGATCCTTGAGTTCATGTCATTGGATAATGCAAGGAAATTCATAGGCCGCTATCCCTTTTATATCCTGATCTTCATTATTATTCCCGCTGCTATTTATTGGACCTTTGAAAGCCTTGTACAGATTTTTAAAAAGTTCTTCAGGAAGGAAAATCTACCTGCAATAGTATTTCTGTCGTTATTTATTTTACACCTTATAGGCCTTTTGTTTACCGTCGACTTTGATTATGCCTTGAAAGACCTCCGTGTTAAATTGCCTTTATTCGTACTTCCGATAGTTTTTACGGTGTCGAAGCCGCTGAACCGCAGACAATTCCATAGTCTGATGTTATTTTTCGTCGGGGCTGTTCTTGCCGGCACCTTTATCAGCACCTTTATACTGTTTACACAGGATATCGACAACCTTCGGGAAATATCCATATTTATTTCTCATATTCGTTTCAGCCTTCTGATCGGCATAGCCATATTCACCCTTGCATATTTTGCTACCGGGCAAGCCGGGTATGGCAGGTTGCTGCGAATGCTGTTCCTTGTACTGATAGCATGGTTTGGTATATACATGGTGATATCAGCCTCAATAACCGGTTTGGTGGTGCTCTTTATTGCACTTTTCGTGATAGCAGTGCATTATACCCTAAAAAAAAGAAACTTATACTCACGCATTGCAACGGTGATATTGCTTCTTGCCCCTGTTATAATTCTGGTGTTTGTCATGGGCATTGTAACCGACGTCTACAAAATGAATAAGGTTGATTTTTCCGATCTTGACAAGCAAACTGCCCGGGGAACATTATACTGGCATGATACCACCAACCTGCAAACAGAAAATGGCCATTTTGTATGGATATATGTTGCAACTGATGAACTCAGGGAAGCCTGGAACCAGAGAAGTGAATATGATTTCGACGGCCTGGACAGTAAGGAGCAGATATTAAAATACACGCTGATCAGGTTTATGAGCTCCAAAGGCTTAAGAAAAGATGCAGCCGGAGTGGAAGAACTTACTGATTCAGATATTTCGTTGGTTGAGGGCGGAGAAGCCAGCATACATTATCATGAGCGATCGGTGTTTTATATAAGGCTTTATAAGATCATATGGGAAGCCCAGCAGTATTTGCGAACCGGTGATCCCAGCGGCCATTCCGCCATGCAGCGGGTTGAGTACTGGAAAACATCATCACTTATCATTGGCCAACACCGGTTGTTTGGCGTAGGAACCGGCGATATGAATATTGCTTTCGAAAGGCAATATGAACTCATGAACAGCCCACTGAAGCCTGAATTCCGATGGCGATCGCATAACCAATTTCTTTCCATTACGGTTGGTTTTGGCTTCATAGGCATTATCTGGTTTATGATCGCCCTCATCTATCCGCCTGTAAAAACCAGGCGGTTTACAGATTATTTCTATTTGTCCTTCTTCGTGATCATGATGGTTTCAATGGTCTCGGAAGATACTATTGAAACCCAGGCAGGAGTGACCATCTTTGCATTTTTCACATCTTTGTTCTTGTTCGGAAAAAAGGATAAAACTTCAATCTAACTGGATATGAGCGAATATGGAAATAGTGGAAATAAAAAGTGGCTGGTCGTAGTTAACCCTAATGCGGGAACACGCAAAGGTAAAAAGGACTGGCCAAAGATACAGGAGCTGCTATCCAAACATGATTTCAACTGCCACACTGTATTTACCAAAAACAGGAACCATGCAATAGCCCTTACCAGTTCCGCCATTGAGGAAGGTTACAGGGACATTATTGTGGTGGGAGG
>QMPN01000542.1 GCA_003648575.1 Bacteroidota bacterium | reverse complement strand
TGCAAATGTCAATCCATGTGCGGCCGCTACATACTGGTACAAAAGACAGAAGTAATTGAGAAGCGATTCAATGTGACTGCTCCGGAAGGATCGGAGTGGAAGCCGGCATACAATATCTCCCCGGGGCAGCTGGCTCCGGTCATTACAAGCGTTAATCCAAAAGAATTACAGCTTTTTCGCTTCGGCATGACACCTTTCTGGGCCAAAAAGCCCATGTATATGATCAATGCCAGGGCAGAAGGAGATCACAACAAGGATGACGACCCGAAATTCAAAGGTGCCAAAGGAATCATATCCAAGCCTTCCTTCAGAAAACCCATACGCTCACAGCGTTGCCTGGTCATTGCCGATGCATTTCTTGAAGGAACGATAAAAGAGAAGCTCTCAAAGCCTTTTGTAGTGTATTTAAGGAATAACGTCAGGCCCTTTGCTTTTGCCGGCATATGGGATGAATGGGCGAGCCCGGAAACAGGGGAGATCATCCATTCATTTGCCATTATCACAACAACAGCTAACGAATTGCTACAGAAACTGCCTCATCACCGCTCTCCCGTGATCCTCGAACAAAGGCATGAAGCTAAATGGCTGAACACCGACCTGCCACTGGCAGATGTTACCAAGCTTCTCAAACCCTATCCTGCAGAACTCATGAATGCTTATCCTGTTGATCCGGCCATCAAAAACCCGCGCGCCAAAGGACCCAATTTACTCAAACCCATAGGGGAGAGGGTTGTAGCTGAATTCGATATCATAACAAGTCAAGATGTTGAACTCCAGGGAATGGGGAGTGGGAAGCGGTTTTCCTATGATCAGGGGGCAGGGGGATAAGGGGGTGAGGTGCAATTCTGATTTCATACCGCCCGCGGGTCTGCCTTCAGCGGCAGCTTCAGCATCCGATCCACTTCCAGGCTGGGAAAGCCAAACTCCTCTACGATCTTTCCATAAAGCAAATACACCCCGTTCCCTCTGAAAGGATACTTTTTTAAGGTGTCGGGAAAGTGGGTGCTGTCGAAAAACTCACCTGTGTCGTCGAGGAAGGCGGCGAAGTGCATGATCTCCTTCTTTACGGTGCGCACATACTTCACCGTAACCAGCAAACCTGCCATCTGCACCTTTCTTCCAATATGCTTTGTCATATCTCCGGCTTTAAGGACACCATTTACCGGCCTCTGCAAGAGATCGAACCAGCTCATGGTCTGCGGAAAACCAATGAGCTCCAGCTCATCATAGGCATCTTCCAGCCTGCTGCTCTCCAGCTGGGGCAGGGAATACTTTTTAACATGCTGTTTGAACAGGGTAGGGCCGGAGTAACGGACTGTGTTCTTTCCTAACTGCAGGTGGGCCTCCCAGAGGAGATGAGACTTGGGTTTTCCCAGAAAATTAAATGCACCTGTGCGGATCAGCAAGACAATCTGTTCAATGCCGGCAGGAACACGCCTGATAAAGTCTTCCAGCGAGCGGAATGCACCGTTTGCTTCCCGCTCCTCTGCGATCCCATGCCCGGTATTCCTTTCCAGGCTGTCGATATGAATAAAACCGGTATATATTTTCCTGTCGATGATGCGGGTCTTATAATTGCTGTGGTTCACACATGGGAGCATGATCACCGCTCCCCAGCGGCGGGCCTCATTAAAGTATACCCATCTGTGAAAGAAACCACCGAAATTATTGATCACCGCCACCATAAACTCAAGAGGGTAATGTGCTTTTAAATACAGGCTCTGAAAGCTTTCCACGGCATAGGAGGCCGAATGGGCTTTGGAGAAGGAATAACCCGCAAAGGACTCGATCTGCCGCCATACCTCCTTCGTGATCTCGTCAGGATAGCCGTACTCTTTGCAGTTGCTGAAAAACTTGCGCACGATCCGCTCAAATTCCTTCTTACCCCTGAATTTCCCGCTCATAGCACGCCGCAGCACATCGCTGTCAGACAGGTCGAGGCCTGCAAAGTGATGGCAAACCTTCAGCACATCCTCCTGGTATACCATTACGCCGTAGGTTTCCTCCAGCTGCTCCTTCATCACGGGGTGGATGTATTCAAAATCATCCGGGTTATGAAAGCGATGTATGTATTCCCGCATCATCCCCGATTTGGCCACGCCGGGACGGATGATGGAACTGGCAGCCACCAGCCTCAGGTAGTCATCACACTTCAGTTTCTTCAGCAAACCACGTGTGGCAGGACTTTCCACATAAAAACAGCCATTGGTTTCGCCACGCCTCAGCAGATCTTTTATTTTGGGATCTTTCTTGAACTGTTCTATCTGGTGCACATCCACCTTGATGCCCCTGTTCTCCGCCACAATATCAGCGCATTCACGTATATGTCCGATACCCCGCTGGCTGAGTATATCCAGCTTCTCGAAGCCAATATCCTCGGCTACATACATATCCCACTGCGTGGTAGGAAAGCCCTTGGGAGGCATATCGAGGGCCGTATAGCAGCATATGGGCTCTTCAGAAATGAGGATGCCTCCTGCATGTATGCTCCTCAGGTTCGGAAAGCCGGCCATCATCCCCGACAGGGAATGGATCTTTTTCGTAATGCGGTTCTTTCCCTCCGGATCATCAGGATGATGCACCAGGCGGTCGATCTCGGCCTTGGGAAGACCGTAAACCTTGCCCAACTCCCTGAAAATGGAGCGGCCTTTGAAGGTCGACATGGCCCCGAGCAAAGCTGTATGTTTCCGACCATACCGTTTAAAGATATAATCCTGCACATCATCTCTTTCCCGCCAGGAATAATCGATGTCGAAGTCGGG
>QMPN01000541.1 GCA_003648575.1 Bacteroidota bacterium | reverse complement strand
GGATTATAAACCCCGCCCAATCACTGAGGATGAGTACCCTTCGGAGTTTAAAGTGCTTAACCTCATCAATGCATACCGGCAGCGCGGACACTTGTTTACACAGACTAACCCTGTAAGAACCCGGCGCAAATACACACCTACGCTCGATCATAAAAATTTTGGCTTCACCGACGGTGACCTGAAAACCGTATACCAGGCAGGAAATGAAATTGGTATCGGCCCGGCAAGCCTGGAGCAGATCATCAGGCGCCTGGAAGAGACCTATTGCGGCTCCATCGGAGTGGAATACATGTACATCAGGCACCCTGAAGTGTTGGGCTGGCTGAAAAAGCGCATGGAAGATACATTCAACACACCCTCTTTCAGCCGTGAAGAAAAGCATGAATTCCTGGAACTGACCAGCAAAGCAGTCTTATTTGAAAAGTTCATACACAAAAAATTTCCCGGACAAAAGCGCTTCTCCCTTGAAGGTGCAGAATCCCTGATCCCTGCACTGGATGCTATCACGCGGTCAGGTGCAGCCCAGGGGCTGAAAGAATTTATTATCGGTATGTCTCACAGGGGCAGACTGAACGTGCTTGCCAATTTCATGGGAAAACCATATCAGAACCTGTTTCATGAATTCGAAGGTTCTGAATATGAAGATGAATACCTGCTGGGTGACGTAAAATACCACCTCGGGTATACGACTACCAGAAAAGCAGGGGATAAAGAAGTCAAGCTCACTCTATCGCCAAACCCTTCACACCTGGAAGCCGTCGACCCGGTGGTACAGGGTATAGCAAGAGCCAGGATCGACAGGGATTACAAGGGAGATTACAAGCGGCTTGCCCCTATCCTCATTCATGGTGATGCTTCCATCGCCGGGCAGGGTGTTGTATATGAACTACTGCAGATGTCGGAGCTGACCGGATACCGTACCGGAGGCACCATTCACGTTGTTATCAACAACCAGATAGGGTTTACCACCAATTACCTGGATGCGCGTTCGAGCACCTACTGCACTGATGTTGCCAAGACTACTCTCAGCCCTGTCTTCCATGTTAATGGCGACGATGTAGAGGCTGTGATCTATACCATCCAACTGGCGATGGAATACCGGCAAAAGTTCCACAAGGACGTATTTATCGACCTGTTGTGTTACAGGAAATACGGACACAACGAAGGCGATGAACCCCGCTTCACACAGCCTATTCTTTACAAGATCATTGAAAAACACCCTGATCCGCTCCAGATCTATCGCACCAAACTGATCGAAGAGGGGGCGATCAGGCAGGAAGAAGCTGCTGCGATTGAACAAGGATTTAATACACTCCTCGAAGACAGCCTTGAATCAGCAAAAATGATGGGAAAGGCAAGCATCGATTCTTTTCTGGGGGAAACATGGCAAGACATCAGCAAAGCTGATGCAGAAGATTTTGATATCTCTCCGGAAACCGGTGTTAAAAAAAGTGATCTTCTCAGGATCGGCAGACAGCTCTGTTCACTGCCTCCTGATGAAAAGTTGTTCAGAAAGCTGATCCGTTTGCAGGAAAGCAGGCTGGCTATGATCGAGAAAACTGGTATGCTCGACTGGGCTATGGGTGAATTGCTTGCCTATGGCAGCCTGTTGGATGAAGGGATCCCGGTGAGGCTCAGCGGCCAGGATGTGGCACGTGGCACCTTTTCACATCGCCATGCGGTTTTAAAGATCGAAGATTCGGAAAAAGAATATCTCCCTCTGAACCACATCAACAAGGACCAGGCAAAAATTGAGATATACAACAGCTCGCTGTCAGAATATGGTGTGCTGGGATTTGAATACGGCTATGCACTCAGCTCACCCTATTCATTAACAATATGGGAAGCACAATTTGGTGATTTTGCCAATTGCGGGCAGATCATATTCGATCAGTTTATAAGCAGTGCAGAAGATAAGTGGAATGTGATGAATGACCTGGTAGTGTATCTGCCACACGGCTATGAAGGACAGGGCCCTGAGCATTCAAGTGCCCGTATTGAGCGGTTTCTGACTTTATGTGCCGAAGAAAATATGCAGATTGTAAATGCAAGCACCCCGGCCAATTTTTTCCATGTGCTCAGAAGACAGCTCAAAAGGAAATTCAGAAAACCCCTGATCATCTTCACACCAAAAAGCCTGTTAAGGCATCCTTCCTGCATGTCACCTCTTGCAGATTTCACCAAAGGACGATTCATGGAGCTTATCGATGATGACATCGATCCGAAACTGGCAAAAAGGGCGATCTTTTGCTCCGGAAAGCTCTATTATGACCTCCTGAAGGAGCGTCAGGAAAAAAATATCAAGGACACGGCTATCGTACGGATCGAACAGCTGTTCCCACTGCCACTGAAACAGATCAGGGATGTCATAGCTAAATATTCAAATGTTTCTGACTGGGTATGGGCACAGGAAGAACCCGTAAACATGGGTGCCTGGCCATTCCTGAGGATGCATGTTACAGACCTCGATCTGAGGGTGGTTGCCCGTCCGGCAAGCGGCAGTACAGCAACAGGATCCAGCCAATTTCATGTGATCCGCCAGCGGAAGATAATTGAAAAGACCTTTGGCATCTGCCAGTGCCCCGCTGTTGATCAGGATTGTAGAATGATCTGTATTGGTAACAGATGGCGGTCATTCGACGTAGAAATAAAAAAACTAGGAAAAGAGGAAGTAAATGCCGGTACATTCTCAGCTACAAAACAGGTAAAAAAACGGCATTAATAAAGCATTGAAACATTAGTCCTATGATCATTGAGATTAAAGTACCAAGCCCCGG
>QMPN01000540.1 GCA_003648575.1 Bacteroidota bacterium | reverse complement strand
TATTCAGGATAAGAAGAATTAAGACTTATTCGATTGTTTCCCAGATCAGCTTCGCAATATCCGTATTATCAAGATTTGTTGAAAAGGCCTGATAGCCTGTGCCTATAGCATATACAGGAACAGCAATACCGGTATGTGATTGTGATGTCCATCCCAGGCCAACCCTTCCTGTAAGTACCATGGTCGACTGGTAGGTCACAGGACTATAGTCACCATATTCCCCTTCCTGGCTAATGTCGTATGCAAGAAAAGCTTCATACAGGCTCTCTGTTTCCTGCTCATTAAGAATGATTGCTGCCTCCTGCTGTCCAAATCCGAAATATTCATTGGTCACGTTCAGAATATTTTCAAAGCCTTTTTTGTTCAGGCGATTGTCTTTTCTCCAATCAGAAAGGACCAGATTAAAGTCTTCTCCGGAAATCTTTTGATTGGCCAGCAGGGCATAGTCTGACTCATAATGCATCTGCTGGTTCCCAAGAGCGAGGCCGCCGGTTTCATGATCGGCTGTAACAACGATCAGGGTTTCCTCAGGATGCTGATAGTAGAATTTTAGGGCAACATCAACAGCAGCAGAAAAATCGAGCACTTCATGAACCATGGCCCCGGCATCATTGGCATGACAGAGCCAGTCGATCTTACCACCTTCAACCATCATAAAGAAGCCCTCTTCATTATCAAGGTATTCAATGGCCTTTTCCGTGATCTCAGCCAGGGTAATATATCCTTCCGGCTGGTCGATTGCATATTGCATAGACGCACCCCCGGTCAGGTCGGGATGTACAAAAAGCACCTTTTTATCTGAAGGCACGAGCGCATCAAAGGTTTCCTCATCATTGATATATTCAAATCCGTTTTCAACCGCAAGGTCTATAATATTAACATCCTCCCGGACAGTATCCTTTAAACCACCACCTCCAAAGAAATCAAAGTCGCTGGCAGCCAGGTCCAGACCAATTTCATGGTACATACTCCTGCTTGGCTGATGTGCATAAAAGGCAGCCGGCGTGGCATGGTCGATTGACACGCTGCTGATGATACCAACCTTCATACCCTTGATCTTGGCTTTCTCGGCTATGGTTTGAAATGGAACAGTACCCGAGGTATCCACGGAGATCATGCCAATATTGGTTTTGTTCCCGGTGGCAAGGGCGGTTCCAGCTGCGGCTGAACCGGTGATAAACCTGTTAGCTGCATAAGTTGTTGTAAGGCCCACTCCCGGAAACTGCCTGAATCCCAGCGGGGTATATTCACCCCCGGTCACAGCAGTTTGATATGCTTCGGCAGCAATGACCTGCGAAAGGCCCATGCCGTCGCCAATAAACAGAAAAACATACTTGGCTTTTGCTTCTTCTTTCGGTGCTTCACAGGAAGTGAAATATAACAAGGAAAAAGCAAGGAATAAAAGGGTAAATGCTCTGAATCGTTTCATGATGCTGGTATTAATAAGTTGATACAACAGTCAAAATTAATCTTTTCTTATTATCAATATGTTAATTTTGCACCCATGCCGGAACAGAAAAATATTTCAGAGAAGATAGAGATCATGTCACCAGTGGGCTCAATGGAGTCATTGATGGCCGCCATTCAGGCTGGGGCAGGCTCGGTGTATTTTGGTATAGGAAAACTGAATATGCGCTCAAGGTCATCGAAGAACTTTACCATCGACGACCTGAAAGAGATCACCCGCATCTGTGGTGAACATGGGGTGCGCTCATACATCACACTCAACACAGTAATTTATGATGAAGAGATCGATGAAATGAAAGAGATCATCGATGTAGCAAAAAAGAGTGGTGTGAGTGCAATTATCGCTGCCGACCACTCAGTGATCGCTTATGCCCGTTCCCGTGGCGTGGAAGTGCATATGTCGACCCAGGCCAATATTACCAACCTGGACGCAGTGAAATTCTATGCTGCCTTTGCCGATGTTATGGTAACCGCGCGTGAGCTTTCGCTTGATAAGGTGAAAGCAATTACCGATGGTATTGAAGCAGAAAATATTACCGGCCCTGGCGGGGAAAAGATCAAGATAGAGATATTCGTTCACGGGGCATTGTGCATGGCTGTTTCAGGGAAGTGCTACCTGAGCCTCGACAACATGAATTATTCTGCCAACAGAGGTGCGTGTATGCAGCTTTGTCGCAGAAGCTATTCCGTTACTGATAAAGATACAGGTTTGGAACTGGAGGTAGACAATGAATATATTATGTCGCCAAAAGACCTAAAAACCATTGATTTCCTGGATAAGATACTGGATGCAGGTGTAAGTGTGCTGAAGATCGAAGGAAGGGGGCGCTCGCCCGAATATGTGAAAACGGTGACCCGCTGTTACAGGGAGGCTGTCGAGGCATATTTCGATGGCTCATTCTCCCCTGAAAAGGCGGAACAATGGACAAATGATCTGACAACTGTTTATAATCGTGGTTTCTGGGATGGCTATTACCTGGGGCGGAAAATGGGTGAATGGTCGGAGCAATATGGCAGCCAGGCCAGCAAGAAAAAGATATATGTGGGTAAGGTGACCAATTACTTTACAAAAATAGGAGTGGCTGAGGTGCTGATCGAGGCTACACCGCTTTTAAAAGATGATGAGATATACATTATTGGCCCAACCACCGGAGTTGTTGAAGCACGGGTTTCAGAGATCAGGGTGGATGAAAAAGAAACATCAGAAGCGAAGCAGGGAGAGCACTGTTCTATCCCAATACCGGATTTTTTGCGCAGATCGGATAAATTATATAAGCTTGTTGACAATGCCTAAAATACTCATCCTGAGTATGAG
>QMPN01000539.1 GCA_003648575.1 Bacteroidota bacterium | reverse complement strand
TTCTGACTGGCTAACATTGTCAGTGATCCTCGCTACCAGGAGTTCCCTGCCCTCATTGGTGGTGCCAATACTGAAAACATCGCAGAGTTCCGGAAAATCTGCTTCAAACTGGTACATCATGTCGACATAGGCATCATATGTGGGATAGAAATCCCAGGAATCTATGTTCTTAACGCCTGCTACATCCAACATCCGGGGATGATGCAATGTTCCGGGGTGCTGCAGTATCGTATATGAAATTCCCCGCTTCATAAATTCACTGAACCCTTTCTTGTTTGCATATGCAAAAACCTGCATTTCCGGAGTAACATTATCGATGGATATCGCACGCGATAAGGATTGCAGGTCAGTATCAGTATTTACATCAAATGTGAAGTATACCTCACTCCTGTCTTTAAAAATGTTATCTATGTCCTGAGCAATAGCAAATGCAGTAAAGCTGAGTAATATCGAGATCAAAATAGTTTTCCGGAGCATAATTGAATCAGTTTAGAGTGCAAAATTACTATAATTTTATCTTATTAACCAGAGTGGCTATTTTATTATAGGTTGCCTTATTCGCTTTAACCAGTGGTAGCCTCAGATTGTTGCCGGCGATCCCCATGGCATCGAGGGCAGCCTTTATCCCTGCCGGGTTACCATCCTCGAACAGTGCCTCTATCAACTCCAGGAGTTCATAGTGCAATGACCTTGCTTCTTCATAGTTCCCTTTAAGTGCAAGGTTTACCATCTGGGAGAATTGCCGGGGGAATGCATTTGCAACCACAGAGATCACTCCATCAGCTCCCAGTGCGAGCATTGGATAGGTCAGGGCATCATCGCCGGACAGGACGGAGAATCCTTCTGGTTTGTTCTTTATGATCTGCATGACCTGGCCCAGATCCCCGGAAGCTTCTTTGATACCGGCAATATTGCCAAACTCACTGGCAAGCCTCAAGGTTGTTTCTGCACTTATATTTGAGCTTGTGCGGCCCGGTACATTATAAAGTATCACGGGAACCGGACTGGCGGCAGCAATGGACTTGAAGTGGAAGTAAAGTCCTTTCTGGTTTGGTTTGTTGTAATAAGGAGCCACAGAAAGGATGCCGCTGACACCCTCAAAATCAATTGATTTCAGGGAGTCAACAATGCCCTGGGTATTATTGCCGCCAACCCCGATAATTACCGGAACTTTTCCATCATTTACTTCGAGGATATGATTAAGGACAGCATTTTTTTCGTCGGCCGACAATACGGGGGCTTCACTGGTAGTGCCCAGTGCCACCAAAAAATCAACTCCTCCATTTATTACATGCTTTGTCAGCTTGCCCAGGGAGGTAAAGTCGATGGTTCCGTAATTATGAAAAGGTGTAATCAGCGCTACACCGGTACCCTTGATCGTTTCAGCTTTCATTTTTCTTGTTTATCATGGATAAATAGTGATTGATCTGCTTAATAAGTTCATCCAGTCCATCCTCTTCGCCCAGTTTGATCATCAGGTCGAGATAGCCTGACCTTGCTTTGCTTTGCATTCCCGCTTTGAACTTTGCCTTGCTCATCCCGGTGATAAAGAGCAATGGAAGTAAATCTTTCGTGCTCAGGTCCATCAAAATGTCGTACTCGCTCTCTATAAAATCCTTTGCTGCAGTAGAAACAGGTTTATAATCCCATCTAAGCCCCGAGGGATACAAAAAATCATAGGACAGCTTGGGAAGAAACTGCCCTGTAAGTCTTTTACTTTCAACATAGCCAATGGCTTTGACAGTTTTTCCTGTATCCTGGAGCTGTTTTACATATGCACTGATCTTACGGTATGTGGGTTCATCAGGCAGATAATAAAGCAAGCCTATACTGGTAGCTTCGCCCAGGTTGATGATCTTTCTTTCCCTTACGGTACGGGCCGATTCCCTTTTGAGGATGACCCGGCCGATCTGCTCCCTTATATTAGTAATGATAGTCAAGGCCTTAGCTTAGTTTTGTTACAGGGATGTAAAGATAAAAAAATTAAGTAATTAAATCTACTGTATGTCAGGCATTAATCATACAATTGATAATAAACCCTATATACATCCTGTGGTGATCAAGTGCCGGATATATCTTTTCAAGGCTCTTATCAAGAAAAAGTTCCGGTTTGATGTCGTCGTAATAAACTTTCTTACATTCTATGACCAGCCTGGCCTCTTCAAAATATATGTTGCCCTTTTTCGAAAGAAGAGGCGTCAGACCGCTTTCTTTAACTTTGTCGATATCCCTTCCTGATTTAGTACCACATATCTTTAAGGCTTTACGGTGCTCCTTATTAAAAAAACAAAGGGTGAAATCGCCATATTTTTCAACAAATTCATAAGTATAACGCTGGGGCCTGATAAAAATGGTGGCCGTGGGCTCATTCCATAAAAACCCCAACCCTCCCCATGCCGCTGTCATAGTGTTAAAATGCTCTTTATTCCCGGCAGTGATCAGCATCCAGTCATAGCCTATCATATGCACAGCATTACCGGGTATCTCTATAGGTAGAATCTTTTTGAAACTCATGAAATATCTTTTTAGTTCTTAATCACATGTGTGAGGTCCAGGAGGTTGACCGGGTTACTGCCAAGTCCTGAAATATCTTTTCTTACAAACCGCAATACTTCATCATAGAAGAGGATGATAACAGCTGCTTAATCCATGATCATTTCATCCATCATCAGGTAAGCCTGATACCTGGTACTATCATCAAGAATAGCGAGTGAGGCTTCATATAATTGGTCATATGCCGGGTCGGCATAGTGGGTGTAATTAGGGCCTGCGGGACAAAAGTTCC
>QMPN01000538.1 GCA_003648575.1 Bacteroidota bacterium | reverse complement strand
CTTTCCGCAATCGCAGCTGATATGAGCAAAATAAATACCTGATGGCAAAGTGCTAACATCGATGCGCTCACTTACATATCCCGTATGATCGTTAGCAGTTTTCTTGCTGATCATCATCTGCCCCACCTGGTTTACGATAGATATGCTGATGCCTGTGTTTTGTAAAGCATTAAACTCGATCACTACATGATCTTCGGCCGGATTTGGAAATACGCTTAGGTGAGAAACGGGGCCCGGATGTCCGTCAATTATTCCTGATTCCGCTGATGAATAGAACGCGACCGTATCAATGCTTCCCAGTCCGGCATTGTCGAGTATCTCGATACTCAGCAGGGGGCCCTTGGAGTCAGGGGCGAACCATGTAAACTGTGTTCGCACAACGTTAAATTCCTTAACGAAGTTCCCTTCCACGAATAAAGAGTCTATTTCAGCATCTATGGTTACTATTCGCAAAACATTTGTATATGTTCCATTGGGCAGAATTAATGTTCCATATGAGTCAGCAAACATTTCGCTGGCGGCAAGCACATGCACAGTAGCTCCCGATGTGGTGACAATACCTTTATAGGTGTCAAAGTATGTATCGTCATAGGTGAATGGAAATTTGACAAATGTCCTGCTGTCACTGTATACCAGCAGTGAGGCAAATGTGCCTGTTGTGGACTCGGAACCCAGATAAAAATATCCATCTGCATTTGTCTGGGCATATGTAAAGATCGTATCACCCATGTTGATGGCAATTGTAGCTAATGGGAACTCATTGCCGGAAGGTGCTTGCGAAGGTTCAATAACTGTCAACTGACCTCCGGATAATGTTGTTAATCCTGAATAATCCCAACTCACATCAGGGCCTGCCGTACCGGTTGTCAGTCCGTTGTTAGATACGAATTGAATATCCATAACATCCCCGATCTCAGGAACATTTTGTGGATACTGAAGCGTTGGTTGCGCCGTGAGCATTGCTGTGAAAAATATACAGCTTGCAAATACGTATAATTTTTTCATAATGCATGGTTTTGGTTAGTATCGTTATTCAAATATAGTAAATATTCGGGTGAAATCAAAGAAATTCTCGGGTGCGGGGTCGCTGGTCCCGGGTTCAGGGTTTAAAATATTGTATCCCGATTGTTGAAAAATTTGAGGTTTTTGTAGCCTGAACGCATATGAAATGAATAGGTTTTACGTTATAAAGAGTGTAAATTGTTTTAATCAGGGATTTGATGTTTGCTGTGCACCCTGTTTTTTGTAACATTAATGCCGATAGAGCGTCTAACAAATAGGTTTAGGTTTTATTTTTGGTACCTTGTACCTTGTACCTTGAACCCTGCACCCTGAACCCGCTTTTACCCTGATTAACGATAAATCGATCCAACTATGACCGATTATGGAAGCATGACGCTTGATGAGAAAGTTTCTTTTTTAAAGCACGTAAGGATTTTTGCAGATACGGGGGAGGTGTTTCTTTTATCCCTGGCCACAGTATTGCAGGGGATAAAGGCAAAGCCCCAGCAAACGATCTTAAAGAAAGGCGAACCCGGCGATGCCATGTACATTGTTACGTCCGGCACTGTGAGGATCCATGATGGCAGCCATGTGTTGTCACGCCTCACGGTGAATGATGTGTTCGGTGAATATGCACTAATTGATGATGGTCCGCGGTCGGCATCGGTAACCACTGAAGAGGAGAGCTATTTTCTCCGCCTGCGGCGGGAAGACTTCGAGAACAGGATTGCTGATGACCCGGGCCTGGCAAGGGGCATCATGAAGGTTTTGATCCACCGGATGAGAGATATGAATGAGCTGGAGGAAAAACTTGCGAAGAGCTACATCAAGATCCAAAAACAAAAAGAGGCAATAGAAGAGCAAAATCAGAGCATTAAGGAAGCCAAAGATAAAATGGAGGAGCAGAACTTTGACCTGCTCCATCTGAATGAGGAGAAGAACCATCTGCTCAGTGTGGTTGTGCATGGGTTGAAAAATCCGCTGACCAGCAGCCTTACAATGATCGATATGATGCTTAATGATCCTGAGAAGGCATGCGAGGAGCATCGTGATTATGCCGGGATCATACTGAATTCATTGCAACGAATGAACAAGATGATCAACCAGATCCTCGATATAAATGTTATCGAATCAAAGGTTTATCACCTTAATATGGAGAGGATCAACCTGAAAGAGATCGTAGAAAAGATCTCCAATATATACAAGCATACCTTTGACCAAAAGGACATTGATTTCAGGCTTTCCCTCGAGGATCTGCATGCCGAGCTGAATGAGGTGTACATCCTTCAGGTTATTGACAACCTGGTATCCAACGCCATTAAGTATACTCCTGCCGGCAAAACCGTTTCAATAGATCTGGTAAGCAAGAACGGGAAGGTTGTAATAGAGGTAAAAGATACCGGTATCGGGATCCCAAAGCAGTTGATCCCCGGCATTTTTGACCAGTACGAACGAAAAAAACATCATTTGCAGCAGCTTGACCCGGATACCGGCCTCGGGCTTGCCATTGTCAAGAAATATGTTGATGCCATGAATGGGAAGGTGTGGTGTGAAAGTGAAGCGGATAAGGGCTCTTCGTTTTTCGTTGAATTTGAGGCTGTTTAGCAGTTGAATTGGTTGAATTGGTTGAACTGGTTGAATTGGGGGTTTATTAGGAAATGACAGTCAATACTATTTTTCGGTTTCCTCCATGGTTTCTGAATTCGCATAGATAAATTCCTTGCCACGTTCCTAAATTGAGTCTTCCGTTTGTGATAGGTATGCTGACGGATGAGCCCAGCAGGCTG
>QMPN01000537.1 GCA_003648575.1 Bacteroidota bacterium | reverse complement strand
ATATCTCCCTCATTAAGGCCTGAACGCACCCCGCCGGAATTTTGAAAGGTTACATCCACATCAAGCCTTTCCCTTAAGGCATCGGTATAAAAACAACCGACCTGGTACTTTTGATGGTCCTGATGTGAGTAGCCGATCACCTCATCAAGGACAATGGCCATGCTTTCATTGTACTGATCGATAATTGCTTTCAAACCTGCGTCATAGTCAGGGTAATTGTTAAGATCTATTAATTCAAAATTAATATCGACCACCTCTTTGTCTTTCACTTTTAGTTCAATTTTGCCGAGCTTATTTAAATAACTTCCCGACTGAAAGATCGGAATGCCATTAACAGTTGTGTTCACTTCTGCATGTGAGTGCCCCCCGATGATCAGGTCAAAATAAGGGAATTGCTCTGCCAGCTGGAAGTCACACAGGTTCCCGTTATAGCCGTCATGTCCCAGGTGAGTGAGCGCGATGTAGAGGTCGGCATTTTCCTGTTCTTTGACGTTGGCGTACTGGGCGACTACATTTTCCGGCCGTTCAAAGGTGAAGTTTTGTACCCTGAAAGGATGTGTGGATGGGATGGTGCCATTGTCTTTACCGTTGGTTTCCACCAGCCCAAGGAAGGTTACCCTTAAACTGTCGGTGCTCAGTGTATAATACTCATAAGGTTCAGGAACCCCTGTATTTTCCATATCCACATTGGCACAGACCCAGACAAAACCGGCCTGTTCCATCCTGTCTTTTAGAACAACTTCCCCATAGTCATATTCATGGTTCCCGACAACCGATATGTCAAAGCCTGCCAGGTTCATTGCATCTATCATCGGGTATCCTTTTCCATCATAGAAATCAACCACGGGATTTCCGGAAAATATATCCCCGCCGCAGGCCACGATCACGCTGGTATGCTGCTTCTCCGCATCGACGATATACTTGATTTTCGAAAAGTTGTTGATCTGCCCATGCTGGTCGTTCACACAGAAGATGGTCAGGTTTTTTGCCCCGGTAATGTCAGGGGCAGACTCATCATCAGACTTTTTACAGCTAAAGATGAAGACTGCGATCAGTATGAATAAGAGGGTTTTTCTCATGACTCAGTGGTATTAATGGCCGTTGCTGTGCTGTGTGCTTTTCTTGGTTTCTATAAAATTACAAAAATTTATTATGCATGTAAACAGAAATTGTCATCCTGATCACGCTGAGCGAAGCGAGGCGGGAGAAGGACCACCATCAAGTTGCACCCATGTTGGCAGAACATCCTGTTAGCGAATGGCACCACCGCTGGCAGAACATCTTGCCGGCCCGCAGTTCTGACTGGCCCTCGCGCCCGAAGAACATATTTCCTTATACCCTCTAATCTTTGCTCCCACAGGGCGAAATGCTTTGCCGGCAAAACAGGATCCGTCATTTACTTGCATCGGTCATCCTGATGGAGCGAAGCGACGGAAGGACCCCCATCACTTTGGCTCTAAGCTTATTGGTACTACCTGCCGGATGTTAGCACAATGCTTTCCTGACACCTTATTCAAAGAATGAAAAGGAAAGAAGAGGTGGGGCTATGTTTTAAAACATTTGGACGATGCCGCTGAGTGGCCGGAGGTTCGGATATCAGATATCAGAAATCAGAAATCAGAAATCAGAGATCAGAGATCAGAAGGCTGCTGCCTTCAAGCGGATTATTATTAACTTTGAACTAAATAACATATTCATGCGAAAGCTTACATTATTTCTCGTCTTCCTCTCAAGCATGGCTATCTCCCAGCAGCCGGCCCATTATCCCATTCAGCCGGTGCCATTCACCTCAGTTAAGGTTACCGATAACTTCTGGAAACCACGTATCCGGATCAACCACGAGGTGACCATCCCCATCGCCTTCGGGCATTGTGAATCAACGGGGAGGGTGAAGAACTTTGAAGTTGCCGGAGGGATGACCGAAGGTACATTCTGCACAAAATATCCATTCGACGACTCTGACGTTTTCAAGATCGTGGAGGGTGCAAGCTATTCACTGCAGACTTTCCCGGATCCTGAGTTGGATACCTATCTGGATACACTCATACATAAGTTTGCAATGGCACAGGAAGAGGATGGCTATCTGTATACCAACCGCACCATCCTCGGCGACAGTGGCCACCAGTGGATCGGGACGGAGCGCTGGCAAAATACCCACCTGTACAGCCACGAGCTGTATAATATGGGACACCTGTTCGAAGCTGCTGTGGCACATTATAAGGCTACCGGCAAACGGGAACTGCTCGATGTGGCTATCAAAGCTGCCGACCGCATCGATGAAGACTTTGGCTGGGATGCAAAGGTTTCTTATCCCGGCCATCAGGGCATTGAGATGGGGTTGGTAAAGCTATACGGCGTGACAGGGGAGAAGCATTACCTGGAGCTGGCCAAATTCTTCCTGGATGCAAGAAAAGACGGGCCTGAGTATTGCCAGGCGCATCTGCCGGTTACAGATCAGACCGAAGCTGTTGGCCATGCAGTGCGTGCCACATACATGTATTCGGGCATGGCAGATGTGGCTGCCATACTGAATGATACAGCATATATCAATGCCATCACAAAGATATGGGAAGACATCACTTGGAAAAAGATCTATGTCACTGGGGGGATAGGGGCCAGCGGAGGAAATGAAGGCTTTGCGGAACCTTATCATTTGCCAAATGCAACAGCCTATTGTGAAACATGTGCTTCGATAGGAAATATATTCTTCAACCATCGCCTGTTCCTGCTTCATGGCGAGGCCAAATACTATGATGTGCTGGAGCGTACGCTCTACAATGCAATGTTATCAGGGGT
>QMPN01000536.1 GCA_003648575.1 Bacteroidota bacterium | reverse complement strand
A
Source organism: Bacteroidota bacterium (assembly GCA_003648575.1). The sequence continues at coordinate 2,801 of QMPN01000536.1, read as the reverse complement.
TGATCCATTCCTACGGGAAAAAACGCATATCCATTGGCATCTATAAACCAGGATATATCGTCCATTTTCTCAATATGAATGTAGCCGGTCGCTTCACCTCTTACTTCCTGAAAATCGCTGTACATGGGTTTATCCTGAGCCATGGCCAGGACACAAGATCCCAACAATAGAACAAAAACACGGATTCTGAGCCTGTTTTTTTTCAATTTCATTTATTCAAATTTTTCATCCTGTCATGAAGCTTCTTATTGGTAGCCTGAATGATATCTACGTTTTCACTGTCAGGCTGTTCGTATTCATCCAGCAAGCCACGAGCTCTTTGCTTATTTCGTTGGTAAGCACCGCAAAGGTGAAAGCCCACGCAGCCTTCCTGCTCATAAAGTGCCGTAATATGTTTCGCATACCAGTTTCCATCGGTATGTTTATAAATGCCTTCGCCTTTGTATGCTCCTGAACCGTCAGCCAGCAGAACGGGCTTCCCGGTTTTAGCGTACCACTCCTCCATATGCATGGTCGGGTCCCTGAAATCCTGGAAGGAAAGCACATCAACATAGGGCAGGGCAGCCTCTATAACTTCCATTGCGATAGGTGCATTCGCTTCATATCTGTCGCCCAGTATCAGGTGATTGGGATCGTATTTCCGTATTGCTGCATAGATGGTTTTATAATACTGTATGGCCATGGCCGACAGCTCTTCTTTTCCTTCCGGGGTTTTTAGCTTTTCTGGATCAAAAATAGGACCGCGCCATTCGTTTTGAGGTCTGTCATGAATCCATGTTGGACAATCGCTAAAGAAATAGCCAATAAGATTAGGATCTTCTTTGACTTCGGCACAATAGGAACGTGCTACATAATCGCACCATTCAATCCATTCATCACTGAAAAAATCATACTTTATCGTATGTTTTTCCCATTGATGAGACTCTGTAAATGGCAGCATCCTGCAATAAGGCATATCCAGCACTTTCAATTCATCATTGGTAAAAGGTCTGGAATGTTGCCACTGTTTTACTGTTACTTCCTGTTCCCAACCCATGGTGTTAAAACCCCATGCTTCCAGGTTGTGTTTTACGGATTTCTCCAGCCACTCTGTGGTACTGCCATGGTATTTCTCTTCCCAGATATGAATATTCTCAGGATATCGCAGACTAGCAGGGTCAATATGATTGATTCCAATGGAGAAGAAAGCCTTTCCATCGGGATCAATAAACCACCAATGGCCATCAAGCTGTTCCAGGGTGAAAAAGCCATTGTTATTGTATTGTTCTTCCTGGCCGGATACACCTGCCTGAAAGATCAATAAACAAATAAATTGTAGTACCAGGGTTTTTAATATATACTTCATTTTCTCCTAATTTTATTACGGATCTTTTCGGTTTACGTGAGTAGTGCTCACTGCCCACTGACCCTAACCCATTCGCTCTGTTCTATATTTACTTTTTTAATGCCTTCCGTGGTTTCTTCCAGGTTCTCATGGATATCAAGCAGTCCATAGCGCCTGGCATTATTCTTTATATAAGCTCCGCAAAGGTGAAATCCCATGCATTCGGGAATTTTCCTTAGCTCTTTCATTACTTCTCCGTATTGAATATCATCTTGCAGAAGATCCTGCTTCGGTGGCCAGCCATGGTTTTCGACAGCGCTTATCATGCTGTCTGCCAGTAAGACAGGTTTTTTTAGGTAGTTGCCCCAGTAGGCCATTTTCTTTGCAATATTCTCCACGCTGCCAAAGCACTGGAAGCTAAAGATATCTACATAAGGCATGGCGGCCCGGAGGACTTCTTTGCTTATCGGTGCATTCGCCTCATACCTGTCACCGCAGATCAGGTGGTTTGGATCGTAGCGTTTTATGGCATCCACAATGGTTTTATAATAGATAGATGCCACCCTGAATATTTCCTTTCTTCCGCTCTCTGTCTTCTCCAGCTCAGGATCGAGCATAGGTGCTTTCCAATCGTTATTCTTATTGCTATGGATCCAGGCCGGACAATCGGTGAAGAAATAGCCGATCAGCTTGGGATCATCTTTTAATCGTGCACATTTATCACGGGCAATATAGTCACACCATTCTTCAAATGCTTTCCCTGTTACATCAGGTAATTTCGTTTCCCATTCCCACTGATGTGATTCGATTACAGGGAGTAAGTGGAAGTAGGGCATATCGAGCCACTGGTATTCTTCAAAAGTAAAGCTCCTGGAGTGACGGTGCATTTCAGGTGTAATAATCACCACCTCCTGTTCCCAGCCAAGGCAATTGAAGCCCCAGTCTCTCAGATCCTCTTTCACTTTTGGAAGCCATTTTTCCATGCTGTTGTCGTACTTTTCTTCCCAGATGCCATTGCTGGCAAGGTAGCGTATCGCTGCTGGATCAATGTGGTTGAGTCCAATGCTGAAGGTGTGATTTCCTGCAGGATCAACAAGCCACCAGCGACCGTTTTTCTGAGCCACAGTATAGTAGCCTTCATCCTTATTGCTTGCACCTGCGCTACATGCATTGGGCAGGACCATGCTCCCAGCCCCAAGGATCATTGATGTTCCGATAAAACGCCTTCTGTCGATTTTGTTATTCATAACTGCTATTTATCAGGTTGGATGGCCGGTTTAATGTAGGGAGGATTGCTGGGCAGGAACTCCCTTCTTTTCTGCATTACAAGGTTATAGGCTGCTCTTAGTTCCAGGAGCTCGGCGTGCATTTGCTTTATTTCGGCTTCTCTCTTTGGATTAAGTACCAGCTCCGGCAGCAAGGCATTTACCTCGCTGATTGTTTCACACAGGTCCAGGCGCGGTTCACCGTCTATTGT
>QMPN01000535.1 GCA_003648575.1 Bacteroidota bacterium | reverse complement strand
ACCCAGCTACAGGTGCAGAGTTCCAAAACAAGAAAGTATCTGATGCTGCTGTTAGGATAAATAATTTAGATAAGCTAAAGGTTGAGACAGAAGAGAGACTTAGATCAGCACAGAACTCTAATGCTCCAACCTCTCAAATAGAGAAAGAACTTTCTGAGATTGATGCTCGTATAAAGAAGACTAGAGATAATCTATCAGAGACTAAGGCTAAGACTAAGGACGCTGATGGTGTTGAGTCAGAGACTAATACAGATTATAACGATGAAGTAGACTCTCTATTAAAGACAGAAGCAATGAAGGATAAGCTTCGGAGTATGACTACAGAAGGAGTTATAGAACAGGCTGGTGTTTTTGCTAATATAGTGACACAACTAGAAGACTCTGGTTTAAATACTACTGATGCTGAAGCTATCGCTAGTAACGTAACTGAGTTATACGCTTCTTCTGACGATAAAGAAGTCTTCGCTGATAACTTCAATGAAATATTAAAAGGTGAGATATCAGTATATGAAGCTAAGAAACGGGAAGCCTCTGCTGATACTATACCTGAACCTGGTGATGACTCTGCTTTTACAGAACAAGATTGGGTTGATTTCAATAAAGCTATGGAAAGATCTAGTACTAATGAGTCTGAGATTGATGTAGGACCGGGTAATGATCTCTTAGCTGAGGTTAACTCTGACATTGCCTCTGAGGCAGCTGCTTCTGATGCTTTAGATGAGGCTGCTCTCGAAGAGAGAATGGGCACTATGACCTCTGTAGATGAAGCTATGCTTGCAGAAGAACTCTTTGGAGACGCTACTACAGTAGAAGAATTAGATGATACTACAGTTGAAGCTCTTGATAAGAGATCTGATGCTGCTATTCAAACTAACATCGCTTCTGATAACCCAGTAGTAGCTAAACAGGCTTTAGAGACTAAGCAGAATAAAACTGCAGAGAAGAGAGCTGAATCGGTTGCAGAGACTACTGTTTCTTTACCTGAGACAGAGCTTAAGACTAGACCAACTAATGACACAGCTACCTATGATAAGACAATACCTTATCAAAAGATAAGGACTAATGAAAATAAGGTAAAATGGCAGGTGGATGAGTCTAACCCTAACTCTGCTATATCTAAATATAAAGAAGCTAGATCAGCTATACTCCGGGATGGTTTTTCAGATGCATTACAGACAGATATGGCTGATCTAGAAACATCGGTCTCTATGGCCTTTGATCAAACTATTAATGATCTAAAAGATCTTCAAGGTAAGAAAGCACCTCGTACTGTTAAGTTAGATAGTGCTCTTAACAAAATACATATAGCTACTCAAAGACTTAACGACTTTCATAGCAAGATGTCTGCTAGTAAGAATCCTCAAACACTATCTTCGGCTACTATAGCTACAACAGAAGATTATAATGTACCTAAGGTTGCAGAGGATAATGCTAACCTCGATGAAATACCACAAGGTACTAAAGATCAAATAGCAACAATTCTTGATTCTTTAACGATGACAGAGCTAAATGATGAATTTCTAAATAATGATTCAGTCTTTGCTAAAGAAGATATGGAGGCTGCGTTAGATCGTAAATTAGCTCCTCCTGAAGCTAAGAAGAATGTTATAAGGGAGGCTGTACAGAAGAAAGAAAAGGCTAAGACTACTAAGACACTAGAAGCAGCGCTTTCAGGTGACACTAATACTAGTGTTGTTGAGGCAGTGGCTGTTGATAATTCAGAGCGTATAGCTGAGATTGATGAAAAGCTTAGTAAGATAGCCGATGATCCTAGATATGATAACCTTGTATCTAAGCTTGAGAAAGAGAGAATGACTCTCACAGCACCTCAAGCTATAGAGACTCTTAGACAAGCTGACCCTATCAAAGAAGAAGCTAACACTCTAGCTACCGACATAGAGACTGATGAATGGTCTGAGAACGTAGAAGTGTCTAATGGTGATATCAACATGCTCTCAGATGATACTGACTATTCTTTAACTGGTGTTATCGGTGCCTCTAAGGTACAAGGTGCTCTCGGTGCTCAACAATCTGCTATCAGATTAACTCAGCAAGGTTACTCTCCATTACAGATATGGAAAGAGACTAATTGGTTCTATGAGCCTAAGACTAAGGATTGGAAGTTTGAGATAGATGATTCTAAGATGGAGATACTTAGATCTCCTACTAACAATGCTATAGCCTTTGATAACCTAAATAACCTAGAATCTGTACCACTTAACAGAATCATTAATCACCCTATACTCTTTAAGATGTATCCTAACCTAGCTAACTTCTTAGTTAAGAAAGATTCTCACTTAAACAGTAATGGTAAGCTATCTATACTTAATAAGACCATAAGTCTAAGCTATGGTACTATGACTCCGGCTACACAAGATACCTTGTTACATGAAATTCAACATTATATACAAAGTGTTGAAAACTTTAGTCGTGGTGGTGTACCTTCTCAATTTACTGAAACAGAAATAGATAGTTATATAAATCAAAACATTGATGCTTTCTCTGACAAGATTAGTCTACTAACTGCCGCTAAAGAGATAGCTACTGGCATCTCTATTAAGCTTCCTAGTATTGATCCTAGTATTAGAGCGGAAGCTAGTTCAATAGCTGAGAATGAATCATTAGATTTAATAAGTTCTTCGCTCTCCCACTATAATAGTATGTATAAAAAGTATAGCAATTATATAGAACTATTAGATGCTCCTGAAGCATCTCAAGAAGATGGTCTATATTCTCAGCTAGCTTTTACTATGTATTGGAATCTTCTTGGTGAGATGGAGGCTAGAGATACTTCTTATAGAAGATT
>QMPN01000534.1 GCA_003648575.1 Bacteroidota bacterium | reverse complement strand
GTGCGAACCAGACATTCAAAACTCATAATTCATAACTCTTTTGGAGTTTAAAATTTGAAACATTGGAATTTGTTTCGAATTTAGAGCTTGGGTATTAGAGCTTTAATGACCTCACAGGTCCTATGACCTGTGAGGTCATTTGTTGCTACAAGGGAATATTCCCATGCTTTTTCGGAGGATTTGTCTTACTCTTGGTCTGGGTCATCTCCAGGGCCTGGATGATCTTAAAGCGAGTTTGCCTGGGGTAAATGATCTCATCGATATACCCAAGTTCAGCAGCTTTGTATGGACTTGCAAAGGTCTTACGGTACTCATCAACTGCTTTTTTCTTTTCAGCATCAGTAAGCTTATTCTTGAAGATAATATTCACCGCTCCATCTGCTCCCATCACAGCAATTTCAGCAGTAGGATAGGCGAAGTTCACATCTGCTCCAATGTGTTTGCTCGACATCACATCGTATGCACCGCCGTATGCTTTTCGTGTAATGATCGTGATCTTTGGCACCGTTGCTTCGGAGAATGCATATAGGAGTTTTGCCCCATGCTTTATGATGCCACCAAATTCCTGGGCGGTACCCGGAAGAAATCCCGGTACATCTTCAAAGGTGATGAGTGGAATACTAAAGGCATCACAAAAGCGCACGAAGCGCGCTGCTTTGACGGAAGAGTTGATATCAAGCGCACCTGCAAGATGTGCCGGCTGGTTGGCCACAATGCCCACCGGCCTGCCGCCCATGCGGGCAAAGCCAATGATGATATTTTTTGCATACTGGCACTGTATCTCGAAAAAGTTGCTGTTGTCAATTACTGTCTCGATGATGTCCTTCATATCGTAAGGCTTATTCGGGTCATCAGGCACAATTTCATCGAGATGCACATCTTCCCTCTTGACATCGTCGGTACATGTCTGTATTGGAGGATCTTCCATATTATTGAGGGGCAGAAAGCTCATCATTTCCCTGATCATCATCATGGCCTGTTCATCATTTTCTGCGATCATGTGTGCCACGCCACTCTTGGTGTTGTGTGTAACCGCACCACCCAGGTCTTCCTTGGTAACCTCTTCTTCATGGGTAACTGTTTTGATCACATCCGGCCCGGTCACAAACATATAGCTGGACTCCTTCACCATCATGATGAAGTCGGTCATGGCAGGAGAGTAAACTGCCCCACCGGCACAGGGGCCGAGAATAGCAGATATCTGCGGTATCACTCCCGAGGCCATCACATTCCTGTAAAAGATGTCAGCATAACCACCAAGGCTTTCAACACCTTCCTGGATCCGCGCACCGCCTGAATCATTCAAGCCGATAACGGGAGCCCCCATCTTCATTGCCAGATCCATGATCTTAATGATCTTATCGGCATTGGCACGGCTCAGCGTTCCCCCGAAGACAGTGAAGTCCTGGGCGAATACATACATCAACCTGCCATCGATCTTGCCATAACCACAGACTACGCCATCACCGGGAATCTGGTTCTTTTCCATCCCGAAATCATTACAGCGATGTGTCAAAAACTTATCTGTCTCGACAAAAGTACCCGGGTCAAGCAGGTCTTCTATGCGTTCACGGGCAGTATTACGGCCGGCATTGTGCTGTCTTTCGATGCGTTCCTTGCCTCCGCCCAGTTCGGCATTCTTATCTCGTGCTTCAAATTCCTTGAATTTCTCTTTTATCGACATGAACTTATTCTTTTGGATTAATCAATCGTTTTTTGAGATGTTTATTCGATCACCACCAGCGGTTGGTCAGCCTGAATGGTGTCACCTTCCTTCACCTTAATATCCTTGATGATGCGATCTTTTTTCACCTTATATTCGCTTTCCATTTTCATGGCAGAAACAATGATAACAGTATCACCTGCCTTAACCTTATCTCCCACCTTCACAAGGATCTTTACGATCTTTCCCGGCATTGGGGAAGACATCACAGCCTCTTCATCGCCATCATCCCGTCGCCGGCTCTTCAGGTACTTGCTTTCCGCATCAACGATCTCCACATCATAGGATTTGGAATATGTGTTGACCTTATAATTCTTATTGTCGGTCCGGATAAGCTCAATATTGTGGGATTTATTGTCTATGATTATAGAATAAACCCCTTCCTCCACCATCACCACATCGGCATCATATTTCTTTCCATCAATGCTTATCCTGACCTTATCACCGTTCCTGCTGAGTACCTCTACAAGGGCATTACGGTCGTTGATATTTATTTCTGTTGGCATAACTATAATTTTCACATTCTTTTAAAAGCGATTGAAGCTCAGGCGCCGTCCGCAGTTTTTCCAGTTGTTCTTTCCGTCTTTTGAATGCACATCTGCCTGGAGATCATTAAGCCTGTCAAGATAATCGACATAGGCTGCGATGATAGCCACGTCTTCGACCTTCACCTCATGCTTATCGGGGAACATGAGGAATTCACTGTTTTTTTCAATGAAGTTGGTATTATACTTCCCTTTTACAAAATCGGCCGTTTCCATAATACGGTTCAGGAAAGGGATAGATGTTTTTACTCCGGTGATCTTGTAAGCATAAAGGGCACGTTTCATACGGGCAATTGCTTCTTCCCTGGTCCTGGCCCACACCACCAGCTTACTGATCAGGGGGTCATAATAAATTGGGATCTCAAATCCTTCATAAACATACCCATCGTGCCTGACACCCAGTCCGAGCGGCTCGGTAATATGCCTGATCACTCCCGGGCTTGGCATGAAGTCTTTTTCCGGGTCTTCAGCATAGATCCTGCATTCAATGGCATGTCCGTACTGGCGAAGTTCGTCCTGCTTAAGCTCAAGTTCAAGGCCGTTG
>QMPN01000533.1 GCA_003648575.1 Bacteroidota bacterium | reverse complement strand
TCTTCCTGATCATAGCTACCCGAAGCATCAAAAATGAATATGGTATCTGTAGTACCCACCTCGGGGATGATATTGATCACCGGAACCGGAGGCTGAAGAGGGATGATGGTATCTATCAGTATAATAGCAATTTCATCAGAGGCCATTATGGGGTCTTCGAATGCATCAGCCCTCAGCGTGTAGGTACCGGGTAGCCAGCCATCAGTATCCCAAATAAATTCATAAGGCATTTCACTGGTTTCAAATATCTGTGTACTGTCGATAGAAAATGCAAGCAGTACTGTTTGCCCGAATCCTGAAACGACCGCTTCTATTGAAATTATAGCACCAATCTGTACCTGTAAGCTGTCGGGAGGAGTAATGATCTCACAGCTTTTCTGTACAGGTGCCGGATCTTCGCTGTCATTTTCCTTCTTACAGGCATTGACAACGAAAATTAATGCCAGGGTGAAGGCTAAGATAATATGACCGTATTTATTCTTCATTTTTATATTGCCCCTTTATCGAAATTGTAAATCAATAATTCACAGTATAAAATTACAAAAACTCACAGATATTAAACAAGAATGTGTTGCTTACGGTTCATTTTGTACCTTAGATAAAAAATATTTACCATGAATAAGCTATTGACATTTCTATTGATCCTTGCTGCCCCGGGTATATATTCACAGATCCCTTTTGAGCAGACACCTTCATTCGAGACCAGTCCTGAAGGCCATTATGGCACCGGCCTGGGCATAGCAGATATTAACAATGACGGATGGAAGGATATCATTGTTGCCAATGGCAATGATATACAAAGACAGCAGCTTGTTGTTTATTATAACAACGGGGATGGCACCTTCCCCTTGCTTCCCAGCTGGCAATCGGATGATATTGATTATCACGGCCACCTTGCAGCCGGCGATATCGACAACGACGGAGATGTGGACATCGCGGTATCGGTATATCTCGGCCCCAATGGTTTTGGCAATCCGGGAAAAGCAAAGATCTACTACAACACCGGCAATGAGCTTGAGGGGACTCCCTCCTACGAGACAGAATATTTCTATTCATTCAGCTGTGCCCTTGGCGATGCTGATGGGGATGGCGACCTTGACCTGGCAGTTGCCTGCGGAGAGCCATACAGCTCGGTCTATGACTTCGGAAGGATCTTCTATAATGATAATGGCAGCTTCAACCCTGTGGCTGACTGGCAGTCGGATATACAGATGGGAGCCCTGGACGTTGAATTCGGCGATGTAGACCAGAATGGTTTCCTCGATCTGATCTTTGTATGCGAAAATACCGACAACTATGTTTTCCTGGCCGACAGCGAGGGGAATATTGACGAAACATGGGACTGGGTTTCCAGCCATCCGCAGAATTTCATGAATTCGGTGGATTTCGGAAGGCCCTGTGCCACTTCCAGCCCATGTATTGTAATGACAGGAAATGATCAACTTGGTGGTGATGGCAAGGTCAAACAATTTGTTTTTTCGCTACCTATCCCACAAACCTCCCCTCCTTCCTGGGAATCAGATTATGTAGGATATGGCTCCGGGATTTTAATGGCAGAGATCACCAACGACGGTAACCTGGACCTCCTGTACGGAAGCTGGTGGGGCCCGCTTACCATCCTGGAGGGTGATTGCGGCTTCTGGGATCCGACTCCTGTCTATATGGCTGATGAAACTTCTGTGGTGGAAGCCATTATGATGTCTGATCTGGGGAAATTCAATTATCAGAGCAATAGTGAAAATATAGTCCCTGATGCCGAACAAGGCGTATTCTACCTCAATCATCAAATCATCGAGCGAATCAATAGCGTATTCATTAACAACAATTATCTCGACAGGTCGGAATATTGTTACGCAGAACTCAAAAACTGGATCAGCTTTAAAACCCATATTATGCCTAATGACCTTGTAACCATTGATTATGAATTCATGCAAAACGGTGACATAGTGATCAGTAACTGGGACTCGGGAAAAGGCAACTTCATATATTACAACAACAGCAACCCGGTGGGGATGCCTGAAGGTACCAACACAGGTAATGATCTTCTTATCAAAAGGATTTCACCTCAGCCGGCAACAGATCATATTACTGTTGCATTCGATAAGAATAAAGGAAGTAGTATTGATCTGCAGATATTTGATATGGCAGGAAGGAATATGGGGTCCTGGGAAACTTCAGCAAATGATAAATACAGGATCGACATCAGCCAAATACCTGCCGGGCTGTATACTTTAAGCATCACTGACGGTACTTCTTCCACACGGCAAAAGATCATCATTGTCCGTTAATATGATGAAAGGGCACTCTTTTATGTAATTCCTTTAATTCTGAAGCTGATTTTTACGATATTTGCTGCCTTGAACAGAATACTGTGAAAAGAGAAAAATTAATCGGTGCATTTGCGATCAGCATTGCCGCTGCATTGTGGGGCGTTGACGGTATTGTCCTCACCCCGAACCTGCATAACCTGAATGTAGCATTTGTTGTCTTTATATTGCACATTCTGGCTTTTATGATCATGAACACCTTTCTGTTCAGGGAATACCGTGAACTAAAGAGATTCGACCGCTCAGATTTCATCACTTTTTTTCTGATAGCTTTGTTAGGCGGAGCCTTAGGCACCATGAGCATGGTGCATGCCCTTTTTCTCGTAAATTTTGAAAAACTCACTATTGTCATCCTGTTACAGAAGCTACAGCCCATTTTTGCCATTGCGCTGGCTGTTATTTTCCTGAAGGAACGCATGAAAAGGTATTACTTTTTCTGGGCATCCATTGCGATACTGGCGGGCTATTTTCTTACTTTCGGTTTTTCTGT
>QMPN01000532.1 GCA_003648575.1 Bacteroidota bacterium | reverse complement strand
GGGAGGGATTACCAGTTCAGCCCAACTGCTTATGAACACAAAAGTGACTGAGCATCAGTCGGAATTGCTTGACATCATTGACACATCAGCTGACAACCTGCTTTCCATCGTGAATGAGATCCTTGACTTTTCAAAAATTGAAGCCGGAAAGATAGACCTTGAAGAGCATCCCTTCAACATCAGGAAAACGCTTGAAAGAATTATAAATGCTTACCTCGCCGGAGCCAGGGAAAAGGACATTTCTTTATACCTCAGCATGCATCATAATATCCCTGAATACGTATCCGGTGATGAGCTCCGCCTGAAACAGATATTGTCCAACCTATTATCCAATGCCATCAAGTTTACAGATACAGGCAGTGTAACGCTGGATGTTATCATTACAACCGAAGATAAGAAGAGCTATACCCTCGCTTTTAAAGTAAGTGATACGGGTATTGGTATCCCCGATCATAAAATGAAAGATCTGTTTGCGGAGTACTCCCAGTCAGATGTATCTATCAGCAGGCGCTTTGGAGGGACAGGGCTGGGGCTGAATATTGTATATATGCTGGTGAACCTGATGGATGGAAGCATTGAGGTTACAAGCAAATTGACAGAAGGCACTCAATTCTTAATACAGATCTCTTTCCATAAGACCGATTTTGTTGAAGAAGAAGATAGCGGTGTCAAAGCTGTCTCCTTCAAAAATCTAAAGAAACACAGTATCCTTCTTGCAGAAGACAATGTGATCAATCAAAAGATCACAATAATCAACCTTCAGCAACTTGGGCACGACATTGACCTTGCTGAAAACGGTATTGAGGCCTGGGAGAAATACAAGGAAAAAGAGTATGATATCATCCTGATGGATATACAGATGCCGGAGATGGATGGCATAGAGGTGACACACCTGATAAGGGATTATGAAGCAGAAAACCCGTCAAGACAAAGGACGCGTATCATTGCACTCACGGCCAACATCCTTGGGCAGGATGCAGAATACTGCCTGTCGGAAGGCATGGATGCGTACATCGCCAAACCATTCAGGTTCGAAGACATACTCGAAAAGATCCATCCCAACGAGCCGGCAGAATAAAAATGCCGGGAAAATAATTACCTTTTGATCATCCTTGAAGTACCCATTGCCCGATCTGTTTTGACGACGAGGTGATAGATGCCTGCCGGACAGTCGAAATCATTTTCACTCCGGCCATCCCACTGCAGCCGGTGTTCACCTTTTGCAAAGTGCCTGTCGGCCAGGGAGGAAACCATGTTTCCACGCATATCCAGGATATAAACCACCACATGCCCGCCTTGAGGCATATCAAACACAATGTTGGTAAGATCATTAAACGGATTAGGATAAATACCGCTAATGCTTATCGGATCCTGCGACTCATTTATGTTTGAAATGATGTCTTCATTTACGATGATCAGTACCTCATGGTCACCGGCTTCGCATTCGATAAACATAGTATCCTGCACATAGCCCAGTGGCTGGTCAACAGGTATGCCTATATAAACCGTCAGGATAAGGGAATCAGTGGCCTGAAGCAGATAGGGAAAGTCAACAACAGATTCTGACCACCAGTAAAATTCGTCCCACTCTTCCTGGTTGATATTGTCGATGACCACGTCTTCATTATCCTGTGGATAGATCTTAACTTCAAGCCCTTCCATTGCCTGCAACATGTCTTCGAACAGCAAAGTATCAGGCTCAACGATAAGTCCGGGGATCATTTGCAGCACTGTAAACTCGTGCGGGTCGGGTGCACCAATATATGGATGATTCGCATTTCTTCCTGATTCATCAGCTGCATGGATGTAATAGCTAACCATGGTGCCATCTTCCTGGTAAGGGATAACACCCATGTACAGGCTGCCTATCTGCTGTGTCATGATCACAGACTGATAATTACCCATCCCCTCTTTGTAATATAATAATAAGGAGTCGGGGTATAATGGAGAACCGGAATAGTTCGTGATATTTGCACTTATCTCGTATTCGTCCAGCAATTGGATATTTCCCAGCAGCGGCATATGTTTGATGTACAGCATCCCCATATCGGCAATGCCCTTGGTGCGGCAATGCAGTGCATCGGTATTTTCCCATCCGTCGTACATCACGCTTAGAATTTCATAACCCGGCATCGCAGCTTCATAAGATGCAATTGCATCTGAGTCGTACGTACTGCCGGTAATGGGCACAAAAACCCTTTTATTCAGGATAAGGGAATTTGTATAGGGGGTATACGGATAATTGCCGGGGGTGAATACCCTGTACACTTCATATGGCACTCCCCAATCACAGAGTGTATTCGCAAAGTAATCGGCAACATATTCAAAGTCATCATATCTGGGGTCTGATTCCAATACAGAACCTATCAGGACCTTATTCACATCAAGAAATTTGCCCCAGCAGTCGATGTGTTTAATATATTCTCCAAGCGGATCGGGAAGGACATGATAATCACTCACTCCAAGGTAATCATCTACCATTTGGTCGATCTCCGCGTGCGTCATATTTAAGTTTTCTTCCCATATGAGGTTTGTGGAAGATGCCTGGTCCAGGCCTGTGCACATCCAGTTCCCGCCGGCACCTTCCAGATCCATTCCGTATAGCTCGATTCCTAAATAATTGGCTACTTCTATTGGAATATCATCATCATCGGGCCTGGGCCTGTTGTATGGGAAATTACATACCCCGAATTCACCATTGCCATCGATAACAAACCATGGGCCATAATCACGGGTCCAGTATGAGTCGGAAGGTGCCTGGATAAAATCAACATTGTCCATATTTGCACCATTGTTCTGGTACATGCTGGTAACCACATTT
>QMPN01000531.1 GCA_003648575.1 Bacteroidota bacterium | reverse complement strand
GGAGATTTCTGGAAGACTGAGCATGACAGTGATGGTAATTATATCAGGGGAAGTGCATACAGAGCCTTTAAAAAGGAGTATGCCGATATCCTGATCGATCGTGTAGAGGAAATACTGATTCCCGGATTACGCAGCCATATTGAGGTGCTGGATATTGCCACCCCAATCACCTATCTGCGATATACAGGCAACCGCGATGGTGCAATAATGGGATTTCGCCCCAACTTCAGGAATATCCGCAAGGGTGTTGCCCATATTTCCACACCTGTGAAAAATCTTTTTATCGGGGGACAATGGGCGGAGCTTGGCGGAGGAATTCCCAATGCTGTGAAAGCCGGCATGAACAGCGCCCTTCTGGTGATAAAAGATGAGAAACCGGAAGCGTTTAAAATATTGGCTGAGGTTATTGATGGGAAGCTGCTACCGGAGGAGGTTTCTTCTGCTTTTCTTCGTAAATAATAAGCTGTGCAGCCATTCCAGCCGCAATCCGACTATTGTGTAAATACCAGGCATACCGTATCGTAAAACATTCGACCCCTCCGGGGTCGTGAATTCTTTTCTTAAAATTCTACGCTATAGATATGGGATCCCTCTGGGATCCGGATATTATTGGCGAGACACACTTCTATAAGCAAAGGCCTTGATGCCGAACGATTCCTTCGGGATTCGAATTTTATTGGCAAGAAACACCGCTATTTGGAAAGGTCTTGATGCCGGAGGCATCACATGTTTATAGCAGCATGGCCAGCCATGATGCGCCCGACCCCGGAGGGGTCGCATGTAACATTCAAATATCGAAAATCATAAATCGTGATATCCAATATAAGTTCGACAATCAACAATCGACAATCGCCTAATCTCAGAGTCCTCTCAAAAACTCCGGCCTTAAACCCGCCATTCCCGGATTAGCAATTGCAGCATCAATTTCCTGCAGCATCCTCTCCTTTTCCCTTCCCAGCGTACCTTTCAAGATTAGATAATTTGAAGCATGGTCGCTGCGGAATATGCTTTGTTGCAGGTCTGTTTCGCTAATGAATATTCTGAGTTCTTCTAAAAGATCAGGGATCTCACAAGGCACAAAATCGCCCTTAAAACGCTTTTGATAGTGCTCTATCCCGTGAGGATAACTTAACACAAGGGTTGAAAGAAATTCAGGTTGAACAGCATTTATTACCCTGGCTGAGTTCTCGGCATGCTGCCGGCTGTATTTCTTTCCTCCAAGGCCATTCAGGATCATCACAGAACTCTTGATGCCGGCCGTTTTAGCTTTTAAAATCCCTTCCACCGTTGTGGCATGGGATTCGCCTTTGTTCACCATCTGCAGCACCTCATCATCACCCGATTCTATGCCCACATAGATCAGCTTCAGGCCAGCTTCGCGGAGTGCGTAAAGCTCTTCATCTGTTTTGGCAAGCAGGTCTTTTGGCAAGGCATATATCGACACCCGGATCAAGCGTGGAAAGCTCTCATTCAGGCTATTCAACAACTCCATCAGGTAATCTGCCGACAAGGCCATGGCATTGCCATCGGCTAAAAACACCTTTCTTACTTCATCGGCATGCGCTTTCATGGCACTGATCTCGGCCTTGACCTCCTTAATGTCGCGGATGCTGAATTTCTTGGTGGTATACATCTCACAAAAGGCACAGCGGTTCCATGAACACCCGATGGTGGGTTGCAGGATCAGTGAATAGGCTTCGCTGGGAGGGCGGAAGAGAGGTTCGTGGTATGATATTGGGTAGTACATTTACTTGATAATTTTGAATTTTTAATTTTTAATTCTTAATTAATTCAAAATTTAAAATTAAAAATTAAACATTACCCAAATGGGTCTTTAAGGTTAAAATCCGGGCGATAATTACACGAGCTTTCCATCTCCTGCACAAAGCCATCGGTAAAACCCAGGTCTGACATACGCTTAACTACTTTATAATATTCGTCAACATCAACTGCATGTTTAAGATTCGCGTATTCTCCTGCCTTGTGGCTCGGATAATACTGCGACATCAGTGAGATGGTCAATCCTGCCGACAATTCTTCCGCAATGGTTTCCAGTACCTTGATGCTGTTTTCTGTATGACCGGGCAGAACCAGGTGCCTGACCAGCATACCCCGCATGGCATAGCCATCATTACCTACAATGAGCTTGCTACCCATCTGCCGAAGCATCTCCTTGTGGGCTTGTAATGCAATCTCCGGGTAATCCCCTGCATCAGAATATTTCGCAGCAATGCTGTTATCCATGTATTTGAAATCAGGAAGATAAACATCCACCATCCCTTCCAGTCTTTTCAGCTGATCGATATCGTCATAACCATTTGAATTATAAACCACTGTAGGATGATACCCCTTTTCATTCAAGGCTTTCACGATAATCTTCACCTGGGGGATGAAATGGCCTGGCGACACAAAGCCCAGGATGTTGATGCCGGTATCCAGGATAGCTGTGATCTGATCCATTATTTCATCAAATTCCATAACGTCCCTGCTGTGATCAATGCTGGTGTCGCTGATCTGCCAGTTCTGGCAAAACACACATTGCAGGTTGCAGTTGGTAAAAAACACATTGCATATCCCTTTGCTGCCGCTGATAACCGGTTCTTCCCCTTTGTGTATGCAAATGGAAGAAATGCTGAAATCAGTTCCTGCCTTACAATATCCTTTTTTGCCTGAAAACCTATCGGTATTGCATTTGCGGGGGCAGATGTTGCATGCCCTGAGTTCTTCAAGGAGTGCGAGCAGGTTATCGTTCATTTTACCGGTATTTTAATCCAGGGTCATCTTCCTAACAAAGATAGTGATAGAATTGTTGGGGACTGGATTGTAT
>QMPN01000530.1 GCA_003648575.1 Bacteroidota bacterium | reverse complement strand
ATGATGGCAGGGTTAAATATCCAGTTTGATGCATTTACACAAGAAGGAAAAATAAAGTCTCTGGGTAAAATGTTTAAAGAGTTGGATAAAGCTACTCGTGGTATGATAGATAAGGATAGGATTGCTTTATTTAAGGAAATGTTTGGATTACGTGCCATGAAGGGTGGTGCCAACCTTTTAGAAGCAATGGCAGGTAAATTTGATGCGTTAAATAAAAAAGTAATAGAGTCTTCAGAAGGACTTTCTTTTATTCAAGGGAAGTACCAAGAATTTACTGATACTACGACAGGACAATTAGAATTACTTAAAACTGCTTTCGCTGACTCTATGGAAGGTGTTTTTAATTCTGAAGAAGTAATGGGCTTTCTAAAGGATTTTAAAAAATTAGTAGCAGGGGATGATTTTGCAAGTTCAATAAAAGGTATTACATCCGCATTAAATGATCTAGCTACGGCCCTTGCATCTTTGATCAACATGGCAACATCGCTTCCTGGAGATATAGTAGATCTTGGACTAATTGGGTATGTAATTTTGGGTAAGAGTCCAGTTGGGAGAATTATAGCAGGGATGATAGAAGTAGAGAAGCAAATGAAGCATATGAAGGGATTGGTTGCTACTGATGAAGGATTAAAATGGGGAGAAACTGATAACAGTATAGGGAACAATTGGAATGAAATGTTGCAGTCGTTTGAGAACCTTGCTAATTCCAGTGAAATGGCAAGAAAAAAAGTAGTAGCTGATTTCAAAGCAAATGAAGCAGCAGCGAAGCAGTTTGTACAAGCCCTACAATTAGCAGATAGTGGTTTCAAAGCATTCCTTAGTTTAAGCCTAAAAGTTTTGAGTAAAGATAAGAAAGAAGAGGTAGATGTTACAGAGCAATGGTTAAAGGCTAGGGGCCTTGAAGAAGGTTTTAATCAGTCTCTAGGTGTGTTGAAAGAGATGTGGGGGATTATAACTGATATAGATTCTACACCACATGTTGGTATGTCCGGAATTATAGGAGGGTCGACTGATGTTGACGTTCTTAATAATATGACACAAGGGATAACAACAATGGCTTCTAGGTATGGTTTACTCCAAGAAGAGTATGATAAACTTTCAACAAAGCAGAATAATGCAAAAACAGATTTAGCTGTATTATCAGGAGAAATGAGCAAGCATGAAGGGGAGCTTAAAAAGGCTACTGATGCTATTTATGCAATGGCAGATTCTATGAAAGTCCCAAGAGATAATCCTCTTATCAAAGAAATGATTGCAACTGAAATTGCATCAATTAAATTAAAACAAGAATTTAAAGAACAAATAGCAATGTCTAATGCCCTTGCAAAAGAGTGGGAAAGACAAGAGAATAAATTACGTGATTATGCTAAAGCTACACAAGACTTAGCAGACTCGGACAGGGAGACTAAATATAAAGAAAAAATTGCAAATCTGAATATGACTGCCCAAGGATATGCTAAGATTGAATATGAAGTTGACAAGCATAAAATAGGCTTAATGCGACAAGGAATAGCATATGACGAAGTGCAAAGACAAGCAAAAATTTATAAAGAACTGCTTACAAGGATGTATGAAGACAATAACAAACAGGAGGCAAGGAATCGATTACTTGCAATTGAATTAGATATCTGGGAGAAATTAATAAAAACACATAAGGATGCTAGTGTTGCTTTATCTGCATATGCAACGAGTACTGAAAGTCTGAAAGATCTTTCTTTAGAAGCTGAGTCTGCTGAAAGAAAGCTGGGAATGACTAAAAAGCAAATGGATCTGGAGGATATAGAACTTAAAGTAAGACAGCGTAAACTTGCTTCTTTACGTGATGAACAGCTTCTTAGTGAGGATAGGAACCTTGATGCAGATATGTATCGGGAGTTATTAGTTAGGATATACGAAGCTAGTGAAAAAAATAATGCAAGCCTTAAAGTTGGAAAAGACGTTGTAAAAGATACAGTCAAAGCACAGGAGAAGTTACTTAAACTGTATGCTAAGTGGGGTGCTCCAGCAATTACTAAAGAAATGGGTGCCCGTGAAAAAATAATGACACAAGCCCTTAAAGAATATGAAGAGATGCGAGACGCCCTGAAAGGGATGAAACTATCTGAGAACGCTTATAATAAGGAACTTGCAATTGGTACGGATAACCTTAGAAAACATACCCAAGAACTATTAGATGGTGTTGCTGCTGCTGAACAAATGAATCGCATTAAAGTAGCAACAAGTCTGGCTTTAAAAGATGAGGAGGAAATGTATGGTATTATGGCCTCTAGACTTAAAGGGATGGCTCGACTTCAGGCTGAGTACAACCGAGAGAGGGTTAAGTTTGAAAGAAGTACTGAATACATAAAAACCCTTAAGAATGAAAAAGAAGCTACTGATGAATCTAGAGCAGCGATGAAACTGCATATGGCAGTTGTAAACAAATCTGTTTACTCAATTGAGAATCTTGTCGAAGCTTATAAAGAAAGCGGTACTGCACTTCAAGGGTTCATAGCTGGATTGGTAGATATCAAGTTGGAAATGAAATCTGTTAGTGAATATACTTTTGAATTTGCACATGATCTCAGGGACGCTACAGCAGACTCTTTTAGCACAATGTTAAAGTCTGTGACGTATGGGTTACGTAGGGCAAAAAATGAGCTTAAAACAGTCTTAGATGACTCCCTTGAGGCTGCTACTGAGACTTACAACAAAGCCCTGACTGAACTTGAAAAATCTTTTGCTGCTGGAGAGCTATCAACTCTTGAGTACGAAGCAAACAAACTTGATATTCTGGAAAACTTTAATGAGTCCAAGTTTGATTCACAGACTGAATATAATAAGAGTATT
>QMPN01000529.1 GCA_003648575.1 Bacteroidota bacterium | reverse complement strand
CCTGCTGTGAGCATGATATGGTGTATGAGGCTTGCAGTGGTACTTTTTCCTTTTGTTCCGGTAACGCCGGTAACCAGGGCGGCAAATGCTTTCAGGAACAGGTCTGTCTGGGAGGTGATCTTCGCAGTACCACATTTTTCTGCCACAAGTTCATAGGGTATCCCGGGTGATTTGATGATCAGATCAAAATCCCCAGAGGAATCGAGATATGCCTTACCGCTTATCAAGCCTATATTACTATAGTTGTCCAACTCAGGCTGGTCCTCAGCAATGTTTTCATTACGGTCGCCGATCGTTATAAACAAATCCGGAAACCAGCCCCTCAGCAGCTTGTAGGTTGACTTACCTTCCTTGCCAAAGCCAAGGATGAGGATCTTTTTCCCACTAAGTATAGACTTTATTTCAGAAGGCATGGATCACATCTTTTAGCATTTTAACTTCATCTTTACCGGGAATATTGTGTGTACCAAACTCTTTGAGCAGCAGCTCCATTGCGTCAGGAAGGAGCTTATCCTGACCTTTGTGTTGAACATAATGCTTCAGCAGCACGGGCATTTCCCGGTCCTGATTTTTCCGGATATATGCCCTGATGGCTACATTCACCTCTTCGAGGGTCCCGACACACTCAAATGGCTTTTCCTCAGCAATCCCGCATAGTTGATCAAGCAAAGGTGTCAGGCTTTCATCTTCGAAAAGATCTTTACCAAAAATATGCATCAACTGATCATGGCCAATGAAAGGTGAAAGCACTATATATGTAAACAGGCACTTGGGGCATTTCCCGCACCAGGAATTAGTTTTACTGCCCACATTACAACTACGGAATGAGGAAAAATGAGCCGGAAAGCGGGAAAAGATCCCGGCAATCTGCAATTCATTCAGGGGACGGAGAAAGCTGTAATATTCTATGCCATCAGTAATAAATTCCGACAGGTATTCCCTGAAATCATTTTCAAATTCAAGGGTTTTGGAATACTGGTGATTGATGTCGGTACCGGGAATGCTTGGTTCGTTGGCACTGGATTCATTGGACAGAGCTATCTCCCCGGTTCCATAAAGGGCAGCAACCAATGTAGCAGTGAAGGCCAGCATGGCAGAAAATGGTGTATGCCCATTCAGGAAGCCCTTGCTGTTCAACTCAAGCAGTTGAGGGTCGATGCTGCGATCGAGTGTGATGATCTCATCCCCGCCAAAGCCTGCCACATCTGCACTATTTATGCTGGCTCCCCTGGGATTAACAATAAATGGCCTGCATTTTTTAAGCTTCGACAGCAACTCCAGGGTGACAACAGAATCTTTTCCGCCGCCAAGTGGTACCAGCACCTCTTCACTACCGGCAAAGGACTCCTTTTTCAGGCGCTCTTCACCTTCCGGAATGATATTTATAAAATCCCCATCGGGAATGATGCCATTCTCATAAAAAAACTCGCCCAGGCCATTCAGATAAAGTTTTTTCCACCACTTGATCTGTTCGCTGCTCAAGTGCACAGGCTTCACGAGAACCCTTGGCGGACAGGCAGCTTTCCAATAACTCACCAGCTCTATCATTCCCATATTGAAAATAATATTCCTGAAAAGGGAGCCTGTTAAAATGTCCCTATCGAAATTTGCCGGCAATGAAAGTTTTATTTCCGGGCGAAAATAGTATTTATCTGCCAGGCTGAATTCGAAATAAATGTGTAACTCGCTATTTACAAGCGTATAAGAGAAGCTCTCATAAGAAAAGTACGTGTACTCCTTTCTCAACTGCCTGTATAAATTGCTACGATTGTTTCTCATCAGCGCTTAATGGTATTATTTTTGTATTTTAATGATCAAAGGTAAAACATTGCATTGAATTTGCCGAATGACCGACATCAATAAAATAATCAAGATCAAGGCCAATAACCTGAAGCCTTCCAAAGGTAATATACTTATCTCAGAGCCGCTGCTTGCTGATAATTATTTCAAACGTTCAGTGGTATTACTTGCTGAGCATAATGAAGAGGGCTCATTCGGCATTATCATGAACAAGCCCATCGACAATAAATTCAATGAGATTGTGACTGATTTCCCTGAATATACCGGGCAATTATTCTTAGGCGGTCCGGTCAGCAACTCAAGCTTATTTTTCATCCACACCCTGGGTGAACTCATCGAAAACAGTATGAAGATCATGGATGGACTATACTGGGGTGGCGACATAGAATCTGTCAGGGAGCTGATGATACTCAAGCAGATCAATCCCGGCCAGATCAGGTTTTGCGTAGGGTATTCAGGCTGGGGCAGCAAACAGCTTGATGATGAATTGAAAAAAAACTCATGGCTCGTCTCCGGGCTTCCGGCCGAGGACCTGATGAACACCGATCCCGATACGCTGTGGGAGTATGCACTAAAGAAACTTGGGGCCGAATACAGCTACTGGGAAAACTTCCCTACCGATCCCGGGCTTAACTAAGCCACAAAGGGATCATCATCCACCGGATTTTTTAGCCCGATAGTCCATTTTTATCAGTATCAAAAGCACTTTCTCTCTTTGGTCGCCCTGTATGAGTATCTCACCATCTTTCACGCTACCCCCTACACCACAGGATGATTTCAATGTTTTTCCAAGTGCATTCAGGTCAGCTGTGGCACCCCGGAAACCACGAACAATAGTTAATTTTTTATTCCCTTTCAGGCTTTGAAGGTGTATCCTGAGATTCTGCTCTGCAGGCCGAAGAGTCTCTTGTTCCTGCTGTCCATCCCACTGATACTGGTGATCAGGGTTGGTTGAATATACGATCCCGCTGGGGCGTTTCTTCTTTGTCATAATGATCAGTTAAGGAACAACAACATTTAAAGAGGATGG
>QMPN01000528.1 GCA_003648575.1 Bacteroidota bacterium | reverse complement strand
TATCATTTGCTTTGTTGCTGATGATGAAGACGGCAACCTCCATATGGGGCATGCCGAGAAAATGGCAACAAGGCTCGACACAACTTATGGTAATCTGAATATTGATAAGATATACGTTGATGCCTATGCACAGGTCAGCACTTCCGGCGGACAACGTGCTCCACTGGTAAATGACGCGATCAACCGAAGGATAGAAAAAGGCACAATGGTCATGAATTATACAGGCCACGGTGGCGAAGCCGGATGGGCTCATGAACGCATCCTGGCGATATCAGATATTAATGGCTGGTCGAATTTTGACAAGCTGCCGATATTCATCACTGCTACCTGTGAATTCAGCCGCTATGATGATCCAACACGTGTTTCGGCCGGTGAACTGGTGCTGCTGAACCCTGATGGTGGTGCAATAGCACTTTTTACTACCGCCAGGGCAACATATGGTTCCCCGAATTTCGAGTTGAACAATGCCATGTATGACCTGATGTTTGAACAGGTAGCGGGAGAATATCCCCACTTTGGTGATTTGATCCGCTACGCGAAAAATAAAAACGGTGGGATCAGCGATAATGACAGGAAATTTATTTTGCTGGGCGATCCTGCTCTCAAGCTCGCATACCCTGAGTATGAAATCAATACTATCAAGATCAATAATGTTGTAGTTACAAACCAGGACGACACCATCAAAGCCCTTCAAAAGGTTACGGTCCATGGTGCCATAGTCGGATGGGATGGAAATATACTCAACTCCTACAATGGGGTATTGAGGCCCACGGTTTTTGATAAACAGACGAAGGTTAAAACACTGGTTACAGATCCCGAAAGCAATCCTTATTCATTTGACCTTTTGATGGCTATCCTTTATAATGGAAAAGCAAATATCATAAATGGCAAGTTTACTTTTTCATTCATTGTCCCTAAAGATATTGCGTACAATTATGGTTACGGAAAGATCAGCTATTATGCCAACAACGATGAGCATGATGCAAGTGGCAATTACGAGAAAATCGTTATCGGTGGATTTGATAATAGTGTTCCGCCTGACAGCCATGGGCCTGAAATCCAATTGTATTTGAATGATGAGAATTTTGCCGTTGGCGGGATCACCGATGAGAACCCGGTCCTGCTTGCATTTGTTAGTGACTCCAGCGGGATCAATACTGTCGGAACAGGGATAGGGCATGATATTGTATCGACTCTCGATAGTGATAATAACAAATCACAGATCATCAATGATTATTATGAAGCTGATATCGATAGCTATACCAGTGGTGTGATCCGGTATCCTTATTCTGCCCTGGCCGAAGGAGGCCATACACTTAAATTGAAAGTTTGGGATGTCCATAACAATTCAACAGAATCCTACACTGAGTTCGTCGTGGCTGAATCTGCAGAGCTTGCCATAGACCATGTGCTGAATTATCCGAATCCCTTTACCACCAGCACAGCCTTCTATTTTGGTCATAACCAGCCTAATACAATGCTTGAGGTGCAGGTGCAGATATTCACGGTGTCAGGCCGTTTGATCAAAACCCTCGATGAGTTTGTTATTACCAATGGCTTTCGGTCGGAACCGATATATTGGGACGGACTGGATGATTTTGGCGACCGGATTGGCCGTGGAGTTTATGTTTATAAGCTGAGGGTGCGCAGCCAGGATGGTTCATTTGCAGAAAAACTTGAAAAACTGGTGATCCTTCGTTAAGAAATTTTAAGAATTTATAAAGTGTTTTTGCAGGCAACCTTATTTAATAAGAACTTGTCTTGACTATGTTAAAACTTCAGGTGTGAATATAAAAAGAAATCTAATACTACTGTTATTGCTTATTGTCTTTACCAATGCCTGGTCGCAGGAGAAAGTATTTCAGGTGTGCATTGAGGATTACCGTGTTGAAACGCGGTACCTGACTCCTGATATAGCCATGCCTGTCCTGGATTTTACTGAAGCCCGCCTGGATGATGCCTTTGGCTTACTGCCGGTATATATTTACCGTTTTCAACTTCCTTCACAAAATGTTATCATTGCTGCAGAGATCGTTGAAGAGCATGTAAGTACCCTGGAATACGAAAACATACAGCAAATTGCAGATATCGATATTGTTGAGGATGAGTTTAAACTGATCTCTTCCATTGTTTATCAGAGAGGCGTGCCTTTCGCGGAGGTTCTTATCCTTCCGTTCAGGGGGTCTGCTTTCACCGGGATCACCATCCTGGATTCCTGTGTCTTGCATATTGAGGCCAGGGAAATAGGAACAAGCATGAAAATTACCGGTTCTTTTGTCGATAATTCCGTGCTGGCCACAGGATTATGGTATCGCATGGCAGCTGATGCAACAGGCATCTACAGGATCACATACGAGGACCTTTCACAGATGGGCATAAATCCCTCCACTCTGGATCCGGAAAAGATCAGGATCTTCGGGAATGGCAATGGCATAGTTCCTGAGAGAAATTCGGATGAGAGGATCGATGATCTTCAGGAAAATCCCATTTATGTGCATGGTGAAGAGGATGGAGTTTTTAATGATGAAGACTATATTTTATTCTATGGGGAATCATCCACAACATGGAACTATGTGCCATTTGTCGGATTTGGCATTTTCCAGCACAAGATCAACCCGTATACCGATAAGACATTCTATTTCCTGAACATAAATGATACCCCCGGTAAGAGGGTACCCCTGGCAGAATACCAGGGATTATCACCAACAGTATTTGTTAGCGAGTTTTCTGATTATGCTTATCATGAAAATGACACTTTCAATATACTCAAAACGGGAAGGGAATGGTATGGTGAGAAGTATAGCGAGAAGACCAGCTACGATTATACTTT
>QMPN01000527.1 GCA_003648575.1 Bacteroidota bacterium | reverse complement strand
TCCATTGATGGACGGGATGCGTGAGATCCGCGCAAATGCTCCGAAGATCGCTGGCGATGTGCGGCGTAAGATTCTGAACACGGATCCCGATACCGGGTTCGGTAAAAGTCTGACGATTACTGCTGGACCACTGAAAGGCCGTACCCTGGATATCCCATCGAAGCGGATTGAGAAGTTTCTCGAGAACGATCTCGAGGTGCTCACCAATGCCTACAGCTCGAAGCTGGCCTACAGCATGGGTGCTGCCCAGCTATTCCAGGATGCCGATACGGTCGCCAGGAAGGCGAAGCACATCGGCAACGAGGCGAACGCCGGCACCAAGGTAATAACCGAGCAGATTACAGAGGCGGTCCGGTCTTACGAGCCGATGATCGCCGCTGCGAAAACACAGAAAGAAAAGACATCACTGATCAGGGAGCGTGACCGTGTGGCTCGTGACCTGGAGGCTGAGGCGCAGGTGCTGCAGGGTCGGTTCAAGCGACCGGATAACCCTGAAGGGTTTTGGCCACAGGCCGCTCAGACCATTAAGCAGTTCAACATTATGACCATGCTGGGCATGGTGGCTATCGCGTCATTGCCTGATATTGGACAGATCATTGCCCGCCGGGGATTCAAGGTGTTCACCCGCCCGATCAATGATTTAGTCAACGGTATGAGTCAGATCAAGATCGACAAGAAGATGGGCCGCCGCCTTGGCGTTGCATCGGAATTGTCAGGCGCCACCCGGCTGGAAAAGATGTACATGCTGGATAATACCTGGATGCCGATGAATAACACCAACAAGCGTATGGGGTGGCTTACTAACAAGTTTGTTAAGGCAACCGGACTGGAGCATTGGAACCGGATGTTGAAAGAGGTGGTGGCCACCTCCTACATCGACGACATCGCGCTGGATGCGATAGCCCATAGTAAGGGCAAGCTGAAGCCCGACAAGGTTGCCCGGTACGCGCAGGGTGGTCTTAGTGCCGGCGACATGATGGAGATCGGCAAGCTGATGAAGGGTGCCGAGAAGGTGGATGGTGTGCATTTCCCCAACCCGGACACCTGGCCCGATGAGGCGCTGGCGTCACGGTTTAAATCCGCAGTGCGGAGAGAAGTAGACACCGCCATCGTCACGCCGGGCGCGGGCGACCTGCCGCTGGTGTCGCGTCACCAGTTGGGGCAGATCATCCTACAGTTTAAATCGTTCGCGATGTCAGCGAACAACAGGGTGATTCTCGCCAATCTGGATGACATGACTGCTCAGAAAATGACCGGCATGATGATCATGATGGCGCTGGGAAATCTGGCGTACACCGCTCGTGAGATCGCGAAAGGCAACGAACCGGACTATAGTGACCCATACAGCCGGTTTATGCGGGAAGGTATCGACCGGTCAGGACTGCTGGCCGTCTGGGGCGATGTCAACGCTATCTCCTCAAAGATGACGGGTGGTAAGGTGGACCTCTACAAGTTGTTGGGTGCCCAGGAAGCTGAACTCAGTCGGTACGCCAGTCGGAATGTATTAGGTGCTATGCTAGGGGTATCCGCAGGCCGAGTGGGGGATATTAGTAAGTTGGCATATTCTGTTGCCAATGGAGATGTGGCTGAAAGTGATCTTCGGGCAATGCGTAGAATGGTGATCTTTCAAAACCACGCATTGTTGTACCAGGGATTTAACAAGATTGAAGAGGCGATGAAATGACGATTTCGACTACAAACAACAAGATGGAGTACACCAGCGACGGTGTATTGGTCGCGTACACCTTCGACTACAAGGTGCTCGATGCGACCCATATGACCGTGTATCTTGATGGTGTCTTGCAAATCTCCGGCTACACCGTCGATCTGAATGCCGACCAGGACAACGACCCGGGTGGCACAGTAACCCTGGACACCGCTCCTGCTGCCGGCGTATTGATAACGCTGCTGCGCACAGTACCCCTCACCCAGTTAGTTGACTATCAACCGTATGACCCATTCCCCGCTGCAACCCATGAGCGGGCTTTGGATAACCTCACCCTGCAGAACCAACAACAGCAGGAGGAGATTGACCGTAACTCTCAAGGTATCGGTACAGAGCCTGGCGTAGATACTACAGCACCTGTTTATGATGCGGGTAAAGGGTGGATGTGGTCTGAGTCTGACCCGAAGAAGATTGTTAATTCTGATGTGAATCTTAATCAGCTCGGGTTACAGGTCGCTGCTGATGCGTCAGCAGCCTCGACCAGTGCTTACGAGGCATCGGTGAGTGAGGGCTGGTCTTATAAGTGGGCGCAGGAGAATGAAGATGTGCCTGTCGATGATGGTGTTCACCCTTCGGGGTTTTCTGCCTACCATTGGGCCAAGAAGTCTGAAGCTACTGCGGCGGCAGGTGAGGCCAACCTGGGTAGTAACCTGGGTGCTGGTGAGGGTGTGTTCGCTCAGAAGAGCGTCGTCACACTGGAGTTCAAGTCACTCGTTGCCGCTGGCACATTGGGTATTGCTAGTGATGCTGATGAGATCACCCTGACGGGTACAGGTCTGGCTGACGCGCCTTCAGATGGCAAGGAATACGTTCGCAAGGATGCCGCGTGGGAGATAGCCACACAGTCTGGTGGTGTTCCCATAGGGTCTGTGATCATGTGGGCAGGTATTGTGGGCGATATCCCTGTGGGATGGCAAGTTGCTGACGGTACAAACGGCACGGTAGACCTGAGAGGGCGGTTTGCTCGCGGTATTGATGTCGGCGCGACAGGTGTTGACCCTGACGGTGAAAGGGCTGTAGGTAATATACAGACCAATATGCTTGGCTCCCACACCCATACTGGGTCAACAAATAGTTCGGGGACACACACTCATAATCTTTCCTTA
>QMPN01000526.1 GCA_003648575.1 Bacteroidota bacterium | reverse complement strand
TCAATAGCTTAGAAGGAATAATGCATTGGACATACAGGATCTTCAGATTTAATCAGCCTGAGATTGATGTTACATCCTACTTCAATGTATACCCAAGTTTAACCACCCTGGGACGCGTCCGTCTTGAGTATGAGGTCAAAGCCCGCATTGAGATCTTTAATGACTTCTATTTTGGGTTGAGCTTTTATGATAACTTCGATAGTCAGCCTCTCGATGCTGATGCTGCCACTAATGATTGGGGTGTTACCACTTCTATAGGATACACCTGGTAAAAAAAAGTTTTGAGTTTTGAGTGTTGAGTTTTGGGTGGATTGTAAAGTGTAAAGTGTAAATTATTTATCCGCCAAGTTCTTTATACCTGTAGCAATGAACAAAATGATCATTCACCATTCCCGTGGCCTGCATATGCGCGTAGATCACAGTTGAACCTACAAATTTAAATCCCCGCTTTTTCAGGTCTTTGCTGATCTCATCGGACAGGTGGGTGTTTGCAGGCAATTCTTTTATGGACTTGAAGGAGTTTTGTATGGGTTTGCCGCTAACAAAGCCCCAGATATATTTGCTGAATGACCCAAATTCTTCCTGTACCCTGATGAAGGCCTGTGCGTTGTTGATGGTTGCCCGTATTTTTAGTTGATTCCTGACGATGCCGGCGTCGTGGAGTAGCTCCTGCACCTTAGCTTCATCATAGGCAGCAATTTTTTTATAGTCAAAGCTGTCAAAGGCCTTTCTGAAGTTATCCCTTTTTCGCAGGATGGTGATCCAGCTAAGGCCTGCCTGAAAAGTCTCAAGCACCAGGAATTCAAAAAGTTTATGGTCATCGTATACGGGCACTCCCCACTCTTTATCATGGTAATCATTGTATAAAGGGTCATGACCAGCCCATTCACATCTGTTTTTCATCAGATATTTATTTAATTGTTTGAAACAGCATATTTGCCTTCACCCGATTGCAGCTTCTGCCTGAAAAGCATCGTCCTTTCGATAGACCCCGGTTGCCGGTAGGTAAAGTAAACATAGCCATTCCTTACCAGTATCTTTCTGACCAATGGATAATACAAAATGTTTGCATTGCCAGGCACGCCGGTTTCAATATTCAGTGGATGCAGGCTAACCCTGTTGGAGTGGATAAAGACTGTATAATACTCGTCCCTGATCTCATCTTTCAGGATTAATTCTTCCCAGTCCTTCTTTAAATGATAATCAATGCTTGTTGCTGCTTCAAGTTCACCATATGGCGTTAAAAATTCAATTTGAGATTTAGGATGATTGAAGATGATCATTTGCTCACCCGATTTAAACAAAGGGGCATAGAGAGGTGTGTAAATAATTGTTTTCAGGTAATGTGCTTCAATGGAAATGTCCCGGCTGCTTTTTAAAGCCAATATTTGGTTATCTATGCTTGCTGATGCACCCATCAGCAACAGTGCAAACTCCAGGTCGTCATTTCTAAAGCTGCCCAGCATGCCATGGTGCCCCGGATTATCTTTAAGTATTCCCAATTTTTTACTGTCATATACTTCCCTGAAAGTAATATATGCATCTGCAATGGAATCATACCGGATATATTCAATAACCTGCCCGTACATCCTGCTGATGCCGAAATAATAGTTGTCGTTATGATAAGCTGCGAATGCACGTGCAACCGGACGAAAGATCCTGATATCGGTAGGATATATCAACCTGAGCTCGGTACCTGTAAATTGTATCTGGTAGGCACTGTCCCTGGCAACATAATGTATCTTGTCGAGGCAGTCGTGATGCAGGGAAGCTGCCCTGCCTGGCAATTCGGCTAATATGGCAAGGGTGTCGTTCATGGTGGAGAGCAGCACAAGTTCCGCCCGCCTGAGCTTGTTCCTGAATATCAACAGCATCAGGCCATTCTCATGGAATTCAAAGTCCAGGACTGAATATGATTCATCCTTGAAGATCAATTCGGCTTTGCGGTCGGTGATGGTCACCCCTTCAAGCATTTCTGCGGAGAAATTCAGCCCGAGCATCAATATCTCATCTCTGATGCTTTCAGTGACAGTAAAGAAGCGGTCTTCGAAACCGACATGGGTTACTTTCAGGGTAAGTGGGAAGTCGGTGATGCTTAGACGAAAAGAACCATCGGGCCCCGAGATAGTACCGAAAGAAGAGCCCTCGATCAGGACGTGTGCGCCGGCGAGTGCCATCTCAGATTCCTTTTCAAAAACGATTCCCTGGATTATATGTCTTTCCTGGGCCAGCGTGTTTCCCGTGAATAGGAGGAGGCATATTATAAGCAGGGCAAGTTCAGGAACAACTGCCAGATGATGATGTTTTATCAGGATGTTAGTCAATTTCATGATAAATCAGTTGATATGATCCTTTATTATCATCCTGGTTGCGAGTATAAATGTATCAAAAAATGATGTTTTAAGCAATTTTGAATTTACATTTGGTAGGATTCATTCCATATTAATGCCATTTTTTCATATTTTTGAATAAATAATGCGATTGGATTTTAAAGCTTTGTATAACCGAAGAAGCCGTTTTATCTGGCTGATGGCCGTCATGATGTTGCCGTTGTTCTTCATCAACGTGCGTACATCACATGACTGGGGTGGTGATTTTGCCATGTACATCATGCAGGCCGAAAACATTGTGAATGGCGTTTCCCAGTCTGAAACGGCATACATATACGATCCTGATAACCCTGTGCTTGGCCCGCCGGCTTATCCCATAGGATTTCCGTTGTTGCTTAGCCCTGTATATGCCCTGGCGGGAAACAGTGTTTTTGCCTTCACCCTCTGGATCACTGCATTCCTCATGGGGATCGGGATGATCATGGCTGTATTCCTGCGACGGTATTTTA
>QMPN01000525.1 GCA_003648575.1 Bacteroidota bacterium | reverse complement strand
GCCTGCGGAAAGTACCCATCCATGACACCTTCCTGTCCATCATGGATGTAGCGGTAAACCCAGGCGTTGGACTCATATTCCACGCTGAAGATGTTATTAAGCTGGAAGTGGAGGTTGATCTCCTTAATGAGATTGGTCTGTATGGTGTACATCAGGCGGATGTCATTCAGGAAATAGGGATTGAGTTTTCTGTCCTCGCCGGAGGTGTTGTCGATATATTGCTTTCCTACGTAATTCGAAACCAGAGATATATGCAGGTCGTCGATAGCTTCGTAATCAAGGAGGCTGCCTGCTGTGATGTTAGGGGAGAAGGAGATATCTGTCTCACCGAGGTATTCTTCATACTGATAGGGTTCATTATCGGGATCATCCCAATAATTCCAATTATCTACATAGGCTGTAAAGTCCTTGATCTTATTGGTGCTAAAGCTGGCATTCAAGTCCCACTTCAAGCGTTTCAGTATATGGAACCCGGCCTGTAGCTCGATGCCGGCACGATACGATTCCTTTACATTAGTCATAATAGGAGCCCCCACATTGTTGATCTTTCCGGTCAGGACAAGCTGGTTATTATAGTCCATGTAAAAGATGTTACCTGAGAATGCGATTTTTTTGGAAGTGTATTTATATCCCAATTCGTAGTCGTAAAGGGTTTCGAATGTGGGTTCCTCCCCCGGTGAAGCATCCCTGTAAACACTGCGGTTTGGCTCCCTGTTGGCAATACCGAAGGAGAAAAAGGCACGGTGCTTGTCATTGATATCATATAAAAGCCCGAATTTAGGATTGAAGAAATTAAAATCATGCTCCTGGCTGATATCCCTGAGGTCGTCGTGGATACCGTCGATCTTATAGTTGATGACCCTGTACTGCAGGTCACCGTATACATTGAGCTTTGTCAATAGCTGATAATTCGCTTTGGCATAGAAGTTCAGGTCAGTCTTCAGTCCGTTGTTCCTGTACCATTCATGGTCTTTATCCATGTTAATGGCATATTCTGCCCAGATGATCTTTCCATAATGATCACCGTCATATTGGTTCCATCCGCCACCCAATACAAGATCAAGCTTGTCTTTTTTGTAGTTAACCGACCAGGTAAGTCCGTAATAATGGTTGTCGAGCCATTTTTGTTGCACAAGATCTGTGTTGCTGATTGTATCCCCACCAATAATAATATCGGGCAAACCATAGGAAGAAAAGCTGCGATCGTTCTTATATTGTTCGTAATAACCTCTGCCGCGCACATAGAAGAGTGCTGCGTTTACTTTCCAGAATTGACTGATCTCCCTTGCATAAAAGAACTGGTAATGGTCCTGTTGATAGTTATCAGTTTCGTTTTCGTAAGTATATGGATTGTAGGTTCTGTTCGTTTGAAGCGAATCTTTTGGAACACCTGCCCATGCCTGGTATGTTTTTTCCTTGCCGGAAAAGATGTTTAGGCGGTAAATGCTTTTCTCACCGTGGTAGGCACCGCTCAGATTGAATGACTTCAGGTTTGATGTCGCCCTGTCGATGTAGCCATCGGAGGAGATCAGGGAAGCCCGCCCGTCGACAGACCACCTTCCTTTGATAAGCCCGGTTCCGAACCGCAAAGTATTTTTAAAGGTTTTGTATGAGCCAAAAGAGCTGTTGATCTCAGCATAAGGGTCGGCATTGTATTGTTTTGTCTGGATATTGATGCTCGCACCGAAAGCTGCCGCCCCATTGGTTGATGTGCCAACGCCCCGTTGTATCTGCAAATTATCTATCGATGATGCCAGGTCAGGCATGTTCACCCACCAGACGCCGTGGCTTTCAGGGTCATTCAGCGGGATGCCATTCAGTGTGATGTTGATACCTGAGATATCGGTTCCGCGTATGCGTATGGATGTGTATCCGACTCCATTTCCTGCATCTGAGGATATTACCGTGGAGGGGGAGAGGGCCATGATGTATGGAAGGTCCTGACCCATATTTTCGGATGAAATCTCTTTTTTGCTGATATTGCTGAATGATGGCGGTTCCTGCTCAAAGGTCCGGATCCCGCGGATGACAACCTCGTCCTGCATGATGGCAGTTACAGAAAGTAAGAAATCCATTTTCAGGTCCCCTTTTATACTTATCTCTTTCTCAATGGTCTCATAGCCAATGTAAGAAACTTTTAATTTGTATGTTCCTTCTTTCAGATCATTGAAGTGGTATTGGCCATCCGGGCCGCTTATGGCAGTCAGGAAGGTGTTTTTCAGCACGATATGCGCTCCCGGCAGGCTTTCACCCGTAATTTTGTCAATGACTGTCCCGTAGAGGGATTGCTGTGCGTTCAGGCCATGTTGCAGAATAGCTGCAAGCATGAGCATCAGAAATATGCCTTTTTTCATTTGCTTTTCAATTTCCCTTCGCCGGCACTACCCGGATCAGGTGCAATGGGTATGATCTCAGCCCGTAATATTGGGGCACCCCCATTGGAGTCCTTACAAAGATAATAAAAGTTTTGGGTGTTGGGTGTTGGGTGTTGGATGGGGAGACTTCTTCTCTCTTCTATCGCCTTCTTCAATCTCCTTCTACAATCTCCTTCGCAATCTCCTTGTAATATCTTCATTTTAAGTACTTGAAGTACATAAATGGCTTTCTTAATGGATAAGAGTGTTTTAATATTGCAGATTGCAGGATGCAGAATGCAAAAGTATATGTACGATTGTTGATGTGCGATTGATTGTTGATTGTTGATTGCAGATTGTAGATCATTACTGATGCGTTACTAATTGATTGTAATTAAATAAGTTAAGTTGTTCTTTGACATTTTGATTGATTTGTTGTTTGGTAAACAGTTCATTTACAGGAGTTTTAGCAAAGACAAAAATTC
>QMPN01000524.1 GCA_003648575.1 Bacteroidota bacterium | reverse complement strand
TTCCTTTCTAATTGGCTGCTGTCCTGTCCATGTCTGACCTCCATTTTCAGTATAGAGTATGGCACCATTTTGACCGGCAACCCACCCCTGGTTGTTATTTATGAAGTTTACAGAATAAAGGGCATTGAAAGCAGGAAGCGCAACTTCATTCCACTCTATACCTCCATCATTTGTTATATACATCCGTGAATGAGGTCCTGAACCATATCCCACGGCCCAGCCATTGTATTGATCAGAGAAGGATATATCAACCAGTCCAAAAGTATACTGGCTTGAATTATCTTTAAAGCTTCTTTGGATCTCCCAGGAATTACCCCCATCGGATGTGTGCAAGATATAATCATACCAACCAGCGGCCCATCCTTCATTTTCGTCAATAAAATCTATAGAATATATAGCAGAGAAGAACCCAAGGCTATCTGCCTGAAGTGTCCATGTTTGGCCAATATCTTTAGTATAAAAAATTACACCATAATGATCAAAATATTCACCTACGACCCAGCCAGTTGCTGTGTTATCGAAAAAAACATCCCTCAGGTTAATATCCATATTTATACTACATTCTGTCCAGGTGTTTCCTCCATTATGCGTTTTTATTATATATCCATTATAGCCTACTGCCCAGATCGTATTTTCATTTACAGCAAATACAGATTTTATTATTTCAGGGCATTGGCGAACGATATTCCAGGTATCACCACTATCAGTTGTCTTTAGTATATTATATTCACCGGCGGCAAATGCTGTTTGTGCATCCAGAATACTTATAGCTTCCAGATCTCCATATGCGCCTGAGTATTGCTCTTCCCAATTTAAGCCTCCATCAGTAGTGTGCAATATGGTTCCTTCTTCACCAACGGCCCAGCCTGAGTACTCATCCATCATCTCTATATCGAGGATAGAAAAGGTGGTGCCATTGCTAACAGGAGCCCAGAAAACACCTTCATTTTTGGATTCCATAATTTTGCCTGACCGTCCACCTGACATAAACTTTTCTCCAGGGGTTCCATCCAGGCAATTCAGCGATGCACCTTCAATATCAGCCACCTTTTCCCATGAACTACCTCCATCAATTGTTTTGTAAAAATAGCTCTGTGATGAATAATTATGTCGCCCGACTACCCATCCGGTATCGGCATCGGAAAAAATAGCTTCTGTGAAATATCCGTAATCTGAGTATGCACTATCCCATGATAATCCCCCGTCATAGCTATGAAGTATTAATCCATGGTTCCAGCCTGCATGCCAGCCAAGGGCAATCCCATTTAAAGAGTCAGTAAATAAAATGTCGAAAAAATATGCGTATTCTTCTTCGTAGGTATTTATCCAATCCTGCCCGCCATTTATAGTTTTCAATATAATGCCATTCCCCTGTCCTTGCCATGGGTCATCATCGTAACCGGTGGCCCATCCTATTTTATCATTTATATAACTAATACTTCTGAGGGTTTGAGAATAACCAAGGGGGTTTTCATTCCAGTGAATTCCACCATTTTCGGTACTTAGGATCATGCCATCCTCACCGCACGCCCATCCAGTTGAATCATTAATAAACTGAATATCCCGGATTTTAGAATACCCTGAATGATAAGAGGAATACCAGTCTGTCCCACCATTAATAGTTTTGTATATCTGCCCCATACCCGATACAAATCCGGTTTCGGATGAGGTAAAGAAAAGCTTATACAAATGCCAGCCATCGGCAGAATAATCCACACTCCAGTTTGTACCACCATCTGTAGAATGTAGAAGAACCCCGCCTTCCCCTACAGCCCAGATCGTATCCGGATTGATCATCAAAATGTCATTCAGGTTATTTCCCTGTGGCCATGGGTTTTGCCATTCCCATTGAGCGCAAGCCAGGATGGTATTGGACATTATTAAAACCAGCGTAAGTAGAGATCTAAGCATGCCAGGTTGATTTCTATTCCATATAAAGATACAAAAAAGTCAATGGCAGGCTTGTCAGGAAAAGTGAGCGCCATAATTTCATTGTTCGGAATAGGGATGAGGTACAGGTGCTGCATATGATTTCCGGAGGATGATATCAGAAGTCTGAAGTTTGATACCTGAAGTCAGAAGTAATTTCTGACTTCGCTCCTCGCTCTTCTGACTTCGCTTTTCGCTCTTCTGACTTCACTCTTCTGGTATCTGACTTCTTAAAGAATTTCTGCAACCACAAAGGTACTTCCTCCAACAAAAACCAGGTCATTTTCAGATGCATGTTGTAGCGCAGCCTCGTAAGCCTCAGCTACAGAAGGATATGATTCGCCAACCAGTTTTTTCTCACAGGCTGTTTCCTGAAGTTTTCTTGCATCCATCCCGCGCGGAATATCGGCTTTGCAGAAATAATATGTTGCCGTTTTTGGAAGTAGTTCCAGCACGGGTTCTGCATTCTTATCGGCTACCAGCCCCAATACAAAATGAAGCTTCTTATGGGGTGTTTCTTCGATCATCTGCAACACCTCCCTGATGCCGTCCCGGTTATGTCCTATATCGCATATGGCAAGTGGTGTTTGCTGCAATACCTGCCAGCGACCGAGAAGTCCTGTGTTTCGGATGGTATGCTTAATCCCTGAACGGACTTGATCTCCACTGATATCGAACCCGATCTTACGAAGTTCATTGATGGCTGCTAGGGCCGTACGGGTATTTCTCTTTTGCCATTTACCTTTGAGTCCGGGTTCAATGTATGGTAATTCTATCCGGTCAGCAAAGCTGATGGATGTTTCCACTTCTTCAGCTCGCTCAATAAATACATGTTTGATCTCTTCCTGTGTCTCCCCAATGATGGCCGGGATGCCTGCCTTGATGATAGCCGCCTTTTCAGCTGCGATCTCCTCCAG
>QMPN01000523.1 GCA_003648575.1 Bacteroidota bacterium | reverse complement strand
GATCCCGGTAATGAGTACTGGGCAATAGCTGTCTTTGACGAAGGCACATCCGAAGAATCGAACCATGATTTTGCCTATGTAAACGGCTTTGGTGAGTTTTTTGGAATCACCTATGATGATGACAGCGGATTACCATTGGCAGGCGTATTAGTAGACATAGTAGGCTTAGACCCACAGGACAATCCATGGGATTATCACTTTACCTCAGACATAGATGGGGTATATGGGTCATTTGAAATAATTGCAGGTACCTATAATTTCACAGGCAGCAAACACCAATATTTTGATGCCAATGAAATAAATACAGTAGGCTTTGAAGGCATAGTAGAGCAAGACCTGTACCTGGTTCCATGGGGACCACCTACCTGTGCTACCGATCCTTATCCTGCAGATGCACAACAGGAGGTAGGAGCCAATAATATTATCTTACTCTGGACATTGGACAGCCATGTAATGGAGTACAGATTAATGTTCGATACGGAGTATCCTCCAACAGTAGTAATGCAAGACTGGACGACAGCAGCAGAAGATTATGATTTACCTGCACTGGAGCCAAGCCTGCAATATTTCTGGCAGATACAGGTAAGAAACATGTGGGGCGAAGTAACAGATTGTAATATCTGGGGCTTTACCACTACGATTACCGTACCTGAGGATTTAACAGCTACCGTATATGATGTAAACAATGTATTGCTGGAATGGGTATCATCCGAGCAGCAAGACCGTGATTTCAATCATTACGTAGTATACCGTGACGGACTAGAGATAGCCACCACCCCGGAGACTACATACGATGATGAAGACTTAGCATATAATCCAACAACATGTTATACCTATAATGTAGAAGCCATATTTGACGAAGGCGATTCAGAATGGTCGAATAATGCTTATGCATGTATATCAGGCTTTGGAACAGTTGACGGCTATGTATATGATGCATTAACCGACGATGGAATCGAAGGTGCTACAGTATTTTTGGATGGCGAAGGTGAATTACCAGGAGAGTTTTTCGACTACACCTTCACCACCGATGAATATGGTTATTACAGTGGTGATGTAATGGTAGGCAACTACGATTATACAGTAAGCGCAGTTGGTTATCTTTCTGCCTTTACCAATGATGATGTAGCCTATGATGCAAACACAGATAATGATTTTTATCTGGAGGAAGAGCCATTTGCATTGGATTATGTAATTGCCACAGAATTGGATGATGACGAAGTACATTTGGAATGGGGATTTCTTATGAGAGCCTTTAGCCCAACCTACTTCCCGTTCGAAACAGAAGGCATGACAGAAGCCCAGATTGAGAAGCATATGATTGATTTCTTAGCAACTATGGGCATTGAAAATGCAACAGAATTTACAATGAACCCGGAAGCTGCAGAAGGCAACCGCGACATTGAGAGCTTTGATGTATATCGTGGCTTATGGGATGACACATTTGGCGACATGACCTATGTAGGTAATACTACCCAGGAGCAGTTCGTTGATTACGACTGGGGCGCACAGCCATCAGGCGTATACAAATGGGCCGTTGTAGTAGTTTACACGGACAACGATTCCGATCCTACCTATTCTAATTACTTAGATAAGGATATGGAAACAGTTGTAAACGTTGAGGTAACCTTAAATTCGGCAGAAGATCCTGCAGGAACAAGTGTAACTTTAACCAATACATCAGAGCCATACTTAGGATTAACCTATAATGTAACCTTAGGTTCGAGTGGCATGCATACCTTTGATCCATTCCGTAAAGGAGTATATGACGTATTAGTCAGTTTCTGGGGATATAGCACAGTATACGATTTTGATGTATTGATAGATGATGTAACTACTTTAGAATACTTACTATATGAGATCATAGCAGATCCGATGGATTTCTATGTAAATCCAAATGGTTTTGCCACCTGGATTGGATCTATTCCACCACCTGTAACATCCATAGACGAAGGTTTTGATACAGGAATTCCATCAGGATGGACACAGGAGATTTATTCCGGAACCGGAGTATGGGAATGGAATGATGGAGATTATCAATATTTTGCACCTCCGGGAGATGATATTTATGCAATGACAGACAGTGATGGTAATACATCAGATGTATATGATGTAGGTCTGTTCACACCAGCCATGGATTTATCCGGAGAAACATCAGTAGTCTTAGAATTAGACCGTAACTTCCAGGATTATGCAGGAGACGGTGCAATGGCTATCAGAACATATTCTGGTACCACATCTAATTTAGAAGAAGAATTAGACTGGAGTACAACAGATGATCCATCTGGTGGCGGTCATTATGTATATACTTTTGATCCATCAGGATATACAGATCCGGGTGCAGTATATGTTGAGTTCTGGTATTCCACTGAAGGCGGTACATGGGCCTGGGGTTTTGGAATCGACAATGTACAAATCAATAATAGTACACGTTCAGGACGCCATCTTGAAAGCTACAAGCTATGGTTAGACAATGTATTGTCAGGAGAACCCACAGAAGAATGGTGGGATTACGAAGCCAATGAAGCATTAGTTGACGGACAAACCTACTTTGCAGAAGTTGCTTCAGTATACACAACAGGTATTTCTAACAAAGTACCTTATACGTTCACCTACCATCCATGTACTTATTTTGATGGCCCTGCATCAGTAGATGCTAACGTTGTAGTTGGAACTATGGATGTAATGCTTACATGGACAGCAGTTGCAAGTAATGTAACAGGCGATGATGTAGTAGGCGTAAACGTATTCCGTGACGGCGTACTGATAGATATGGTACCTGTAGGTGACAACTTCTATGTAGATGAGCAGTTAGGTGCAGCCACTTACGAATACTGTATCACTAACTTCTAT
>QMPN01000522.1 GCA_003648575.1 Bacteroidota bacterium | reverse complement strand
TTATCGGCATACAATTCATTTTCACCCAGGCCGGCATCATGATGATAGTTGATCGCGCTGTATACGCTACCGCTTGTATCAACACTGAATTGAACTACAGGATACCCAACATCATTAGCCAAATATTTATAATTAATGGTGATTGTGGTATTAGTTTCAAGGTATACCCAAAAACCAATAACTTTCATCCAGGCCGAATCTATCCTAACCCTGACATCCCTGAGGCGCAGTACATCCCCGCTCCATATGGGAGTAGTTAATTCCCCCCAGGCATCAACCTTAGTGTTCACGGAAGTAACAACTTTTATCCGGATTGAATCAGCCGGTGGGGATGGGCTGGGAAGCACCACTTCTATCACAGATGTTTGATCCATGCTGTCGAGATAATTCACAGGAAAACTGAACATAACCTCAGGCGGATCGAAGTTTGCAACTATATCCTCAAAGATATCGTAGCTACCTGCTAAACCATCAATCTGGAAGATAAAGTTGTTCTTTGTAGTATACGCATAAGCATCTTCGTACATCCCCTCCACTGCAATATTTGATGTGGGAAAACTTGATGCATAGGGAGTTCCGGCAGGATCAGAAAAATAGATCATGCTAGTTGTGTCCATTACAAAAGCTGAGAAGTCCCAGTTCTGTGCCGTGCCCGGAGGGCCGGGCTTGAACCCGGGAGGCACATCCGCAACATTTGCAAGCTTAACAGAATCGCCAACATCCAGCAGATCATTTGACGAGATGGTAATCTGGGCATAGGCACTCATAAAGAATACCGAGCCCAATATGAATAACAGGATTTTTTTCATATCATAGAGGTATAATGACCTCACAGGCCCATGGACCTGTGAGGTCATGTTTTTAAGATGCTTTCATTTCCCTGATAGCGGTGATCAGTTCGGGAAGTACTTTCTGGACATCACCTACAATCCCGTAATCGGCAGATTCAAAAATAGGAGCATCCTTATCGGTATTCACTGCCACGATACATTTTGAGGAGCTCACACCGCCAAGATGCTGAATAGCACCCGAGATTCCCATGGCAAAGTATAAGTTTGGAGCAATGATCTTGCCTGTCTGTCCAACATGTTCTTCATGTGGGCGCCAGCCTTCATCCGATACCGGGCGCGAGCAAGCCAGTGCAGCACCCAATTCAGCTGCAAGCTCTTCAAGCGGAGCCCAGTTATCGGCATTTTTCATACCACGTCCACCGGAAACTACAACATCAGCGTCAGAGAGAAGGACTTTTCCGGTAATTTTATTTACATCCAATACCTTAGTTGCAAAATCAGCATCGTTGAGAGCCGGGCTGAACGCCTCAACAGCAGCATCACCACCGGTTTCTGCAATTTCAACAGAATTCTGAAAAAGTGTCAGGAT
This sequence comes from Bacteroidota bacterium, assembly GCA_003648575.1. Next base: position 1,481 of record QMPN01000522.1, on the reverse strand, counting down.
CTTTTTATCAGATTTAATCACCACATTGGCAAATGCTTTGCCGGTAAACACCTTTTTGCTCACAGTGAATGGATCATATGAAGATGGCACAGCGTTCACACCGGAGGCAATACCGGCTTTCAGTTTAACTGACACTCGCGGTGAAAGAGCTTTGCCGGTGAAGTTATTTGCAAAGATGATCACCTGTGCACCTTCATTTTCGGCTGCTTCAGCAATGACAGATGCATATGCTTTATTGATCAGCACATTTAATCTTTCATCGGTAGCTGAGAGCACTTTATCAGCTCCGTAATTACCAAGTTTTTTTAATTCTGCTTCATCAACAGCACCGATTGAGAGGGCTGTTACCGTGGTGCCAGACCGGTCAGCGATCTGCTTGGCGTATGAAACAAGCTCAAAGCTCAGTTTCTTAAATTTGCCATCCCAGTTTTCAGTATATACTAATACGGACATTATTTTGAATTTTGAATTTTGAGTTTTAAATTACTTTGGCTTCATTGTGGAGCAGGTCGACCAGCTCTTTCACATTGTCGGCATCTACCATTTTACATGCTGACTTTGCAGGCGGAAGGTCATAGCTGACAAACTCTGTCAGGGCAGCTTCACCACCGGAGGGAACAACATTCAATGGTTTTTTCCTTGCCATCATGATACCACGCATGGAGGGGATCCTGGGCTCGAAGGCAATTCCTTTTTGTACAATAGCAACAAAGGGCACGACAGTAGACAATACCTCAGAGCCGCCATCGATCTCCCTGTTCAGCTTAATATTACCACCATCAATATCTAATTTTGACACAGACGATACGGATGGAAGATCAAGGAATTCGGCAAGCATCCCGCCTACCAGTGAACCATTATAATCACTTGAATCGATCCCACAAAGGATGATATCGTAAGGATTGTCTTTGAGATATGCCGAGAGGTTTGACGCAACGGCATAAGCATCTTCAGGTTTGGCATCAATGCGGACTGCATCATCAGCTCCGATTGCCAATGCTTTTCTGATTGTCGGTTCGGTAGTCTGGGGGCCAACATTAATCACAGTGATCTTTTCTATCACCTCCCCTGACGCCTCTTTCAACTCAAGTGCCCGGGTTAAGGCCAGCTCATCCCAGGGGTTGATGATCCACTGAACCCCTGTGGCATCGAAAGCCGTGTTGTTATCGGTAAACCGGATCTTGGTTGTGGTATCCGGAACATTACTAATACATACCAGAATTTTCATACATTATATTGTTAAATGGCTAAATTGTTATATTGTTAAGGTTTTGGGCGTTAGGCAATTTATAACTTAAACTTTCGAACTTATAACTAACTCAACACTCAAAACTCAACACTCAACCCTATTTAAGTATTGATCGCGAAATTACAATTTTTTGAATTTCCGAGGTTCCCTCATATATCTGGGTAAGTTTTGCCTCCCGCATAAGCCTTTCCACGTGGTATTCCTTAACATAGCCATAGCCGCCAAGCACCTG
>QMPN01000521.1 GCA_003648575.1 Bacteroidota bacterium | reverse complement strand
CACCGTCATCGGTGGAGCCTGTGAAGTATAATGCCAGTAAGATGAACATCCCGTACCAGGCCCAACGCTCAAATAGTTCCATGACGTTGGCAGTCCAGAAGGTGCCGGGGAAGCCGAAGAGTTTTTTGTTATTGCTTATCATGTGAGTTTTGCGTGGTGCAAAGAAACAAAAAATGATTGTGGATTATGAACTTCCCCGTTCTTATTCTTATTCCTTGTTCGTTATTCTATATTCAACATAATGCCTGACTTTCTCATACATCGGATCATACCCGATCACCTTCCTGAGGGTGTCGCTGCAGGTGATGGGGCCGGAGTATTCCCTGTAGTTGCAGATAAGCTTGACCGTTTCATAATCCAGGTAGGGGTGACGCAGCAAGGTTTTGAATTCAGCTGTGTTCACATCTATTGTCATGATAAATGATGGATCTGCTTTGACATTCTTCTGAATTCCCGCGTAGCGGACGCTGTCCATGCCATAAACCTCAAGCAATTGCTCAATGGAAAAAAAGCCGCCGAGCATACCCCGGTATTTCAGGATCCGGCCGGCAAAAGATGGCCCTATCCCATATAGTTTGATTAGTTGTGCAGAGTCAGCAGTGTTTATCTCTATCATCAGGGGGGGACGCTCGGCATAGACTTTTTTCTTGTATGTATATTGCTTTGGGTATTGTTTGCTTGTCGGGGCTTTTTCGTATGATGGATATTTCTTAACTGTATCAGGTTGGTTGAGTAGGACTTCAAATTTTACGATCTCCTGTTCGAAAGCCGTCATGTCAATGCTTTCTTTTTTGATAAACTCAGGTAACAAAGCATTTACGCTTTCCACCGCCATGATCAGCATGATCAGGACCATGATGCCACGCCTTTCAGCATAATTGAAAGTGAAGTAGCCCTTGATGTTTTCTTTTATCGACCTTCTGATTGATGGCATTACGGTTCCCTGTATATCTATTAATACCGGAAATGCTGAAATGTCACACCTTTTTTGAAAAAAGTGTTGAGTGTTGGGCCCTTCGACTTCCATCGGCCGCCAAAGGCTTGCCGACGGCGCGGCGCTCAGGACAGGTTGTTGAATTAGTGTTAAGGGATAAGTGTTTGGTAGACCGCCTCTTGCCTACTGCGTGCTACTTACTGCCCGCTAGCGATATTTTTTTTTATCTCTCCCGACTTCAGCCGCTTCATATACGAGATCAGGTCCCTTCTAACCTCCGGCGCAAGGATCATCAAGCCGATGATATTCGGAAAGGCCATGTACAGGATCATCATATCAGAAAAATCCAGGACTGCTGTTATATCGGAGGATGCACCTATAATAATGAATGCAAGAAATATAAATTGAAATATTCGATTGGTGACCTTCCTGGTGCCAAAGATCTTTTTTCCGAAACCTCCGAATAAGTAATCAAATCCTTTCAGGCCATAATATGACCAGGAGATCAGCGTGGAAAAAGCAAAAAGGGTAACTGCAACGAGTAGCAGATATGGAAACCAGGGAAACACTGAATTGAAAGCAGCAGATGTCAATTGTACTCCTAACAGTCCACTCTTGTCATCCCAGTATCCGGTGAAAATGATCACAAGGGCAGTCATGGTGCAGATGATCACTGTATCAATAAATGGTTCCAGCAAGGCAACAATTCCCTCACTGACCGGCTCTTCGGTTTTTGCTGCAGAGTGTGCAATGGAGGCACTGCCGATACCTGCTTCATTTGAAAAGGCTCCCCGCTGGAAACCATAGATCAGTACGCCGATAAACCCACCTTTCAATGCCTCCGGGGAGAAAGCCCTGTCAAAGATCAATTGAAATGCCGTCCCTGTATTGGAGATATTCATCCCAATGATGACCATGGCAGTTAAAATATAAAGAAAGCCCATAAAAGGGACGATTTTGGAAGTGACCCTGGCAATGCTTTTGATTCCCCCGATGATCACAATTCCCACAAGGAAGGCCATCCCCACACCGTACCACACACCATTGTTTTCCATAAAGGGGAAGAAAATTTCAAATTGCTTGAAAGCCTGGTTTGCCTGGAACATATTCCCACCACCGATCGCACCGCCAATGATCATGACTGCAAAAAGGAATGCAAGCACAATGCCCAGCAGGCCAAGCTTCTTCTTCTTGAGGCCATATTTAAGGTAATACATGGCTCCTCCTGATACTACACCCTCCTTGCTGATCTTTCTGTATTTAACACCCAATGTACACTCAACGAATTTCGATGACATTCCGATAATACCTGCCAGGATCATCCAGAAAGTTGCTCCCGGCCCCCCAATTGTGATGGCAATGGCCACGCCGGCAATATTTCCAAGGCCTACCGTTGCCGATAATGCTGTGGTTAATGCCTGGAAGTGTGTTACCTCTCCACGGTCGTCCGGGCTGTCGTATTTCCCCTGTATCAGCCCGATGGCATGCCTGATCCCCCTGAAATTTATGAACCTCATAAAGACGGTGAAGAAAACACCTCCGGCAATAAGCCATAAAACGATCAGTTTCAAGGGAGCGGTAACCGGTTCACCATCTTCAGCTAATACAATTTCACCCTGTGCGTCGTAAACTTTGTCGTCATAAACCCCTGACCATGAAAACGGATCCCAGAAAAGAACCTCAGCCATGGCATCGACCATGGGAGTGAAAGTATTGTTGATCCGTTGGCTGAGGGTGAGGTCTTGCTGGTAGCTGGCTGCCGGCTGCTGGTTGCCTGTCCTGAGCGAAGCCGAAGGGCTGGTTGCTGGTTGCAGGTAACTGGTAGCTGGTTGCTGGCTGCTGGCTGCTGGTTGCTGGTTGCTGGTATCCTGTTTTTGAGTACCATAAGCGCTGAGAGAAAAAGAAAAGATGATCAGAATCATCAGAAAT
>QMPN01000520.1 GCA_003648575.1 Bacteroidota bacterium | reverse complement strand
CTTTAAGCCAATTACTTAAAAAAACTATAAATGATCAATGTGTTGCAAATTTAACCTTAATTTAATAGGAATGCAACTCTATATCAATAGAATATATGATATTTATACTTACTTCTAAATAAAGAAAAATGCATGATACCTGCAAAAAGGAGGCTGATCGAAAAAAAATATCAGAGTAAAACACGCCGGCTCTTCATTGTTAAAGAAGGTATGTTAATGACATATTACTCATCAAGACCAACAAACACACGGTATTCCCAGGCCTTCAGCATCATGGGTTCATCAGAAATAATCTGAACGGTATCACCGCTAAACCAGTCTTTCATGATTTTCTCTTTTCCCTTGAAATTGAGGGTGTAATCTGAAGGAGCATCAGACAGGTTGGCAAGTACCAACACGATATTCTCACCCTTCTTGCGGATAAAGGCATACACTGACTCATTATCAGGAGTTTTCAATCTCCTCATTTTCCCTCCTCCTGCACCGCTCCGGAGCGCAGGATTTTCTTTTCGCAATTGTCCGAGTTTTTTATAGAATTCGCTGAGCGGGTAGTCAGCCCAGTCAACACTGTCTTTATCAAAAAACAGCAATCGCCTGTCAAATCCTGCTTCCTGCCCGGTGTAGATCATTGGCATGCCCGGCCAGGTATACGTCAGCACTGCAAAAGCAGGTACTGCATCACCCATACGTTCATATTCGGTACCATTCCATGAGTTTTCATCATGATTGGTAATAAAATTCATACGATAAGCATCTTCGGGGAACTTTTGGTCGTGCTTCCCGAAATACTCATCGATATCCTTCACATTCTTTTTCCCTTTCGCAACATCATTCATCAGATGATGGAGTTCCCATGCATACGACATATCAAATGCATTTTCATGGTGCTCCACTTGTTCAGATTCAGCGAGCATAAAAACATCTTTGATCTTATCCAGCTCTGCCCTTGCCTGATCCCAGAATTCGACAGGCACCTCACCTGCTACATCGCAGCGATAGCCATCAATATAAGCTTCCGTGACCCAGAATTTCATGGCTTCTATCATAGCCAGTCGCATTGCCTCATTATCATAATCGAGTTCAGCCACATCGGTCCAGTCGAAAGGAGCGATCATCTCCCCGTTCTCGTCCCTGGTGTACCAATCGGGATGATCTTCAATCCAGGCATGGTCCCATGCAGTATGGTTTGCCACCCAGTCCAGGATGACATACATGCCGAGACTATGTGCTATATTTACAAGATCTTTAAAGTCTTCCATGTTCCCATACTCAGGATTCACTGCGACATAATCCTGCACCGAATAATAGCTGCCCAGGGAACCCTTCCTGTTCTTCTCCCCTATCGGATGCACAGGCATTAGCCAGATTATATCCACACCAAGTTCCTTCAGCCTTGGCAGATGCTCTTCAAAGGCCTTAAAAGTCCCCTCCGGTGTATACTGGCGCACGTTTACCTCGTAGATCACAGCATTTTTGCTCCATGGAGGGTGGATAACATTGCTTTCAGGTGGCAAATTGCCCGCCTTCTTACTTTTGCATCCTGCTAACAGCAGTCCGCCCACCAGAACAACAGCCAGGATAATAATTAAAGATTGTGTAATTAGCATTTTTATTTTCATTGATTATCAGAGTTTTAAACAAGAGGCTGTATCAAAAGTCAGATATTTAAGTCATTTCGACCGAAGGGAGAAATCTATTCTACTGAGTATTAATAGTATAGATTTCTCGCATACGCTCGAAATGACCTTGGAGAGACCTTTTGAGACAGCCTCTATAGTGTCAATATATCAAAAGTGCCCGGTTCAAGGGTCACACTTATTATTCCATCCTGAAAGTCAGGCCTGGAACCAAAATGACTTTGCAGGCTTATTTCCAAAAACCTGTCAGGAATTTCAAAAGTAAGGTTTTTTGCCTGTTCACCCTTGTTCATGATCACAATTACGATATCGTCGAAGTATGTCCTGCAATAAGCATAAGTCTGTTCATCTACAAGCAAGGTTTCAAAGTCACCATAAATCAAAGGTAGGTTGTTATGCCGCAGTTCTGTGAGTTTCTGAACGGTTGCCAGCACATTAGATTCATGCTCATTCAGCGCCTCAAAGCGCATCATGCGCCGGCAGTCAGGGTCGTTACCGCCTGGCATCCCGATCTCGTCACCGTAATAAATAACAGGCAATCCGGGTATGGTCATATTAAATGCGAAAAGCATTTCGGTTATTTTGTACCCGGCTATATCACCCACGCCAATCTCTCTTGTCCAGCCGGCCATCTTTGCATCCTCATCGAAGCGCAGATCTCCGCCTGCATAGGAAGTAAAACGTCCGCGGTCCTGATTGCCGCTGATATATCCCATCAAGTTGTGAGCGCCATAATACTGCAAGCTTTCTTTAAGTGAGGCATCCAGCCGGCTAAAAGGTTCATCCGGCCGTATCAACACTGCCAGAGCATCATCGTACACATTGAAATCGAACTGTGCGTCCAGCATTCCGGTCCCCACATAACTGCTGATGAGGCCAGGGCCGCCATAAGTTTCACCGATCTGAAACAACTGCCTTCCCCCTGCATCCGTCACCTGCTCCTTAAGCTTTTTGGTAAGCGCCCGCCAGAATACTTCCGGGATATGTTTGGTGGCATCGTGCCTGAAACCGTCGAGATCATACTTTGTGATCCAGTAAACTGCTGAGTCGGAAAGCATCTCATACACTTCAGGTTTTGCAAGGTCGAGAGTAGGAAGAAAAACATCAAACCATGTAGTCAGCCTGTATTCATCCCATCGCTCTGTGTTCAGTGAACCATCAGGCAGGTACAGTTCTGTTGCCCAGTCGGGATGCTCCTGATATACAGGATGTTCCTGATGCACATG
>QMPN01000519.1 GCA_003648575.1 Bacteroidota bacterium | reverse complement strand
TACTTGTCCTTCAACTCACCCAGTTTTACCGGCTCTGCACCGTCAGGCATACCGATCTCTACGTCATAAATGTCCTCAGTATCCCATCCAATAGCCTCGGCCAGTGATGCCGCCGTGTACTTGGTTTCGTCAGCTACAACCTCGTCAGTATCATCCTCAACAGCGTCATCAGTAATAACATCGTCAGCAATAACCTCATCCACAGTATCATCCACAACCTCATCAACAGGTGCGTCAACAGGTGTCTCTGCTTCTGCATTCTCAGTGAGTATATGTCTAATCTCGTCAATCTCATTCATCTCTGAACTCCTGCCATCTCTGGCGTTTATTTGTCTAAATCTTCGCCTTCAACGTCTATGGCTCGAATCTCTTTCAAAAATAATTCCATGCTGGTAATCAGGTCACTGATCACCTTGCGCTCATCGTCATTGGCCGTAATGAATCGCTTGAACATCTTCTGCTGTATGCGCTCGGTAATCTCTGACAGGGCAGGGTGACTAATGATTGTTTTGGCTAAGTCTCGTTGCTGTTGGATGCTCACTGTAATTCCTCACGATTTTCATTGTATTGGGCAGAGGCATCACGCTGCGCATCAAGCTCAAGCTCAGTAATCGACAGGGCTATGTCAGCGTCCTGCTTCTCTTTCTCCACCGACAACTTAACGCCGTCCTTATAATCTTGATTCTGATTCTGCTCTCGCTCAAGCTGCATCTTCAGTAAACTAATCTCACTGTCATAGTCCAGCTTCTGTTGTGCTATCTGTAGCTTAACCCTCTCGGCGAGCATGTCAGCCTGAGACTTCTGGTACTCAGCTTCACCAAGCTTCATTTGTGCTTGTAACATCATCTGCTGCACCTGCTCCTGCTTCTGCTTTTCCTGTGCCTGCTGCTGCTGTTTCTGCTGGTTAGCCTGCTGACCCTCCTTACTCGTAGGATCTACAAAATAACGATCTGGGTTCTTAATCCCTGCCAGGCTAGCCATGTCAGTCACTGCGGTATACACGCCCTCCTCGTTAGCCAGCGTACTGCCCATGGATATCGCCTCCTTCTGCGATACGACCACCTGACTCAATACACCTGCCAGCCTTGCACGTTCAGCCTGACTCGATCCAATCTGTACAGACACAGCAGTACGGTTAACCCACTCTGATGGCATAGATGTCAGCCACTTGCCATCAACCTTGGCAGTCAACTCACCCTTATAATTCTCCCTCAGCAAATGATGCATCTGGATGAAGATACCTCGAACCAGAGTCTCACCAACACTACGCGCTATCATTGCATTGGATAATTCCATAGCCGACATTACACGCTCAACGCCGTGTGCTGTGTCTCCCGATATAGACTGCGCCTGACTGGCTGTACCGATAGCACTACCACCGTACTCTGACCGCATGGTATCGAAATACTCAAGCATTCCGTAACTGGATTGTGGGACTTCAGGATTAGGTATCTGCACGATAGAGTTAGGATTATCTAAGCGCACCATACCACCTGTGCGAGAGGTTAAAATATCATCAATGTTGACCTCGCCCGTCACGATTCCTATGCGCGGATTACTGGATAGCTGTGTGCCATCAACAATAGCCCTGACAATAGGTGTCTTGGTATCCTGAATTCCTTTCAATCTTTCAAACAAACTCAGACCCTGGTACTTGTGAGGCACGATAGTCGCAACACCACCAACCATAGGTACGTGATTCCACTCATCGTTACTCAGCAACCTGTTACTTGAGATAACTACCTTGCGGCGTTCAGCAATACCATCACCATCGAAGTCGATCAGGTAAAAGCATTCGTACACCAAAATGTTACGGGTTGACCTGTCGGCAGAATCATATTCTGTGTGTTCCCTGTTACGTGATACATCATCGGCAGAGTAATCACTCAACTCATTGACTATCTCAGGATCAAAGCCCTGTGCGATAAGACTGGACTGTGTCTCAACCTTTTCGTGTGCAACAAACCGAGCATCGTACAGATAGGGTGAGTCATGATCACCTGAAACAATGACATTCTCAGGCGGTACAGCCTCGATGACAGGCTTGCCCACCATCGTAGTACGCTTGATCTTTATCGTGTACTTGGCCTGTGCATCCATCATGGCCTGCTGCACTTCCTGCTGTGCGCCCTGCATAGCCACCTGTGCCGCTTGAGGATCAGCCATTGCAGCCATCTGCATCATTTCAGCCTGCTCGGTATTCGCCTCCTCAGTGACTACCTGCTCAACAATATCTACCTGTTGATTCTCCTTGTTAGGCTGTAAGACGCTGGGCAGTGCCATCTCTGGTACGTCCTCGAATGTCTCATACTCAACCTCTGCACGTTCATCCCAGTATGCCTTGGCAGTACAATTCTTATTCAGCAATGCATCCTTGATACAGGTCTGCAACAGGGTGTAACCGTTGTACTCCTCCATAAACAGATAGTTAACGAGCTGGCTTTCCATCTTGGCCTGATCTTCATCCTTCTCTGACGTGGGCTGATAATGGGCTACATTATCCGTTACGAATGTAGGCATGATTTCAGCAAGTGTGCTTTCCACTCCATTTTGAACGTCCATGCTGACAAACCGTGACGCGTTGGGATCTTTAGCCTTGCTGCCTGATAACCCTGGTGTGCGACCAAAGAAATAGTCTAAGGCTTGAGATATATCCTCATTGCCATCAGTACCGCCAATGCCGCCACCTATCTCCTCCATGCAGGCAGAGACAAGCTCACCGTCTGACATATGTACCTTTGGTTCACACTCTGTATTATCCATAATCCCATCCCTCATGTGTTCAGACCTATCGACCAATCATCATATACACCAGCATTTGTCGATACCTCCTGATTAGCAAACGCCATCATCATGGCATCAGCTATAT
>QMPN01000518.1 GCA_003648575.1 Bacteroidota bacterium | reverse complement strand
TTCTAAAAACCTACTTTTATATGCCAAATTTGATAATTTCTCTAAACCTGATAAAATAATTTGTAATGAAAGATTTCTTTAAATTCATGCTGGCTTCCATGCTGGGCTTTATTCTTGTGATCGTAATAGTATTCTTTATTTCCCTGGGGCTCATTATAGGCCTGATGTCTTTTGTAGAGCAAAAGGACGTGGTGGTCAAAGAAAATACAGTGCTCAGGATCGATTTTAAGAACCCTATTCCGGAGAGAACCCCGAAGCATAATATTTTCGCCGGCCTTACTTCCGGTTCCTTCAAAACAATACTGGGACTGAATGATATATTAAGAAATATTTCCGATGCCAAAGCTGATGACAGGGTAAAAGGGATCATCCTCAACCTGAACATCGTACCCTCGGGTATTAGTACATTGGAAGAGATCAGGGTGGCCTTGCTTGATTTCAAGGAAAGTGGCAAGTTCATCTTATGCTATGGCGAGTACATGACACAGGGCGCTTATTATATCGGATCTGTTGCTGATGAGATGTATCTCCATCCTCAGGGTTTTGTCGACTTCAAAGGTCTTAATGCCCAATTGATGTTTTTTAAAGGAATGCTGGATAAGCTCGACATCAAAATGCAGATCGTGCGGCATGGCAAGTTTAAGAGTGCTGTTGAACCCCTTATCCAGGAGGAAATGAGTCCGGAGAACAGGGAACAATACACTGCCTTTATCACTTCCATCTGGAACTCCATACTGGCCCAGATCTCTGCATCCAGGGGTTTGAGTGTTGGCGAACTCAACAGTATAGCTGACGGATTAATAGCCTATGATGCTGAGGATGCAGTAAGTTCCGGCCTCATTGACAAGCTCACTTTTCGTGATGAATACAGGCAGATCCTTGCCGACCGCTTAATGGTTGATGATCTGGATGATATTAGTATTATTACTTTAAGTCAGTATGACCGTGTGATGAAATCTTTTTCTATTACAGGAGATCGCATCGCGGTAATATATGCGACAGGACAGATCGGAGGCGGCCAGGGAAGCAATGAAGAGATTGGAGCTGATAAGTTCGCAGAAACCATTGCCAGGGTGAGAAAGGACGATAATATTAAAGCAGTTGTTCTCAGGGTAAATTCTCCGGGTGGAGATGCACTTGCATCTGATATTATCTGGCGTGAGCTTGAGCTTTGTCAGGCTGTGAAACCTGTTATCGTTTCCATGGGCGATGTTGCAGCATCCGGCGGCTACTGGATATCCTGTGCTTCGGAGAAGATACTGGCTGATCCCACAACTCTCACCGGCTCAATCGGTGTGTTTGGGGTGATCCCCGATTTTGGCGATTTTATGGAAAACAAGATCGGCATCACATACGATCGCGTTGGGACAAACGATAACTCCGGGTTTCCATCGGTGGTCAGGCCATTGACAAGCTACGAAAGGAAAGTGCTCCAGAATAAAGTTGAGGATGTTTATGATCTGTTCCTTGCAAGGGTATCCAATAACAGGGATATGAGTAAGGATGAAGTGGATAAGATCGGGGAAGGCAGGGTCTGGAGCGGTGTGGATGCACTTAAGCTGGGCCTGATCGATGAGCTTGGTGGTTTGTGTGATGCCATCGACATGGCAGCGGAGATTTCCGGCCTTGAAGATTACCGCCTGCTGGAACTTCCTGTTCTGAAAGATCCAATTGATCAATTGATCGAAGAACTCTCGGCAGGAGTGTATGCCAGTTCTCTTAAAACAGAATTGGGCCCCTTCTACAGGGATTATAAACATGTGCAATCAGCCCTTGAGTGGGAAGGAGTTCAGGCAAGATTGCCGGCTCAGGTTTATATCGATTAGTATTGTTGAACTGGTTGAGTTGGTTGAATGGTTAAATGGCTACTGGACAACGCCAAACTTTAGCTCACTCCAAACTTTAGTTCACTTTAGGCACTTGATACAGGTTGAATTGGTTTGCAAACAGCCAACAGCCAACAGCCTACTGGTACCCTGTCCCCTGTCCCCTGCACCCTGCACCTACTTTTGCTCATACCCAAACCACTTCCCCATTCCATAATCTCCATCTGTTGAGACAAAGATATGCCCATTGGCATAGGATAATGAGAAACCATAATCTCCATCCTTAAATTTCAGGCTTTCCTTGAAATTTCCTTTTTTGTCATAAAGGAAGAAGACCTGCTTTTCAGAATTGAAAGTAATGATGTATTTCTTGCTCACGGCAACAGATGAATTTCCGCTTCCGAGTTCAGGGCCGCTGTTTATGCCATAATAAGTGTTTACAAGGGTGCCTTTGGCAAAGTCATAAACCTTAAGGGTTCCATCATCAAGGTAATACAGGTATTTTCCTTTGGGATCTATTGCCAGTGAAGCCTGCTCATTCTTGTATAACTTACTGTAGGCTAATTGAAAAGATCCATCTTCCAGACTGGTTATTTTATAGATATTTCCATCATAGCAGCTTACATAGAGCTGCTTGTCTTTGGGGTTATACATGATGCTGCGCATATCCAGGTCGATCCCGAAACTTTTCATGAAATTACCATTAAGGCTGTATTTGCTGATCTTGCCTTCATAGGTTTTACCTCCGTTGCATGTATAATAGAACTCCCCGTCGGAAGCAATGCCCATGTTATGGGTTCCGGGTTCATCATCGAAATAGATATCGGGACTGATCGTTTGGGCATTAAGGGAAAATATGCCTGTTCCAATCACTGTAATCAGAAGTAAAATGGAATTTTTCATAATCGGGCAATGATTATTCTTCAGTGTAGTCTCTCTCTGCCAAACGCTTGTAGCTGTTGTAACGCCATTTGGCATTCTTTTCGGCCAGGGCCTGCAGCCTTTCGGCTTCTGCCGGGAAGGATTTCTTGAGTGATGTATACCTAACC
>QMPN01000517.1 GCA_003648575.1 Bacteroidota bacterium | reverse complement strand
TCCTTTTATAAGGATCATCCTGAAAAGGCAAGTCGTCCCTTTGATTTAAATCGGGATGGTTTTGTGATCGCGGAAGGATCCTGTGTTTTGGTATTGGAAACACTTGAACACGCCGAGAAGAGAGGTGCCAGGCCCATGGCAGTTGTGAAAGGCTTTGGTATGACTGCGGATGCATATGGTATTGCTGCTCCTGACCCCTCAGGGAAATGGGCGGCGGCTGCCATGCTTAATGCAGTAAAAGACGCACAACTTAATATGGATGATATTGGATATGTAAATGCCCATGGAACATCTACAAAAATGAATGATAAGACTGAAACCCTGGCCATTCAGACAGCTTTTAATAATCGGGATGTTCCGGTGAGCTCCATTAAATCAATGATTGGTCATTCACTGGGTGCTGCAGGAGCCATTGAGGCAGCTGCCTGTGTACTGGCAGTTCAGAATGGAATACTACCTCCCACCATTAATTATGAAACTCCCGATCCGGAATGTCCGCTTGATGTAATACCCAATGAAGCACGTGAAATAAAGATTTCTGCGGCCATATCAAATTCCTTTGGTTTTGGCGGACAGAATGGAGTGCTGGTTTTTTCTAAGGCTTAGAAGTGGTATTTAATCTATCAAATATACTGAAAATCAGCAAGCTCTTCTGATTGAAGAAAGATATCCATATCTTATGGAATCGATTTCAAATATCATCCTTTATGAAGCGAAGAAATTACTTAAAGACTGTAGGTGTTGGTGTTGCAGCAGTCCAGCTGGTGCCTCAATTGTTGAAGGGAACTACAAAAATGGAGGCGTCTGTTCGGCTGGGCGGACCTTTATTTGATCCCTATGAAGACCCGGAGCAATGGGTGGCTTTTCTAAAGAAATCAGGCTACCGTGCAGTGAATAGTCCTGTTAAACCTGGCGAGGATGAACAGGTGATCGCTGCATACAGGAAGGCGGCAGCCAAAAATGACATTGTTATCGCAGAGGTGGGAGCCTGGAGTAATCCTCTATCCCCTGATCAGAGCCAGGCCGAGGCCGCTATGGAGAAATGCGTCAAAGGATTGGAATTGGCTGATCTCCTGGGAGCCAGGTGCTGTGTGAATATCAGTGGTTCGAAGAATATTGAGTACTGGGCCGGACCTCATAAGGATAACCTCAGCGATGAGACCTTCGACCAGGTAGTGGAGATTACCCGAAAGATAATCGATGCAGTGAAACCGACCCGGACTTTTTTTGCCCTGGAAGCCATGCCCTGGGCCTTTCCTGACTCGGCCGATTCCTACCTGAGGCTTCTCAGCGCCATTGACCGAAAACAGTTTGGAGTCCATCTCGATCCGGTCAACATGATCACCTCTCCCCGCGACTATTTCAGCAATGGTGAGCTGATAAAAGATATGTTTGCAAAACTGGGTCCTCATATCAGGAGTTGCCATGCCAAGGACATTACCCTCAGGGAGGATAATTACATTCCTCAGCTGGATGAGCTTAGAGCAGGTCTTGGTACTTTGAACTATAGCATATATCTTCGGGAGCTGGCAAAATTGAATGATGTCCCCCTGATGATGGAGCACCTGGAAACGGCCGATGAGTATAAGCTGGCAGCCGATTACATCAGGTCTGTTGGGAAATCGCTATCGATAAATATTTAATAAACCTACCCTATGAAACAATTGAGTGTCTTACTTGTGGTTTCCGTTATGCTGGCCTTTACATCTTGTACAAACTCCGTCAGCGAGCCAGGAGAAGTTGATCTGGAGGCCGTGGGGCAACAGCTTCAGCTGCTTCATCAGAATACAGAAAAAATTATTACTGAAGCGGATGGAAGCGAACTGGTCTGTCCCAGGACCATCAATGAGGATGGATCCCTGAGGGTGGTGCCGGGTGGCGACTGGACCAGCGGCTTTTACTCAGGAACGCTATGGTATATGTACGAGATGAGCGGGGATGAGTCCTGGAAAAAAAAGGCCATCACCTATACAGAGATGCTTGAGAAGGAACAGTACAATGGCAGTAACCATGACGTGGGATTCAGAATGTACTGCAGCTATGGAAATGCGCTCAGACTTACAAAAAATGAGGCTTACATTCCAATTCTTGTTCAATCAGCAAAAACACTAATTGCCCGCTATTATGAAGAGGTGGGCTGTATTCGCTCCTGGAATTTTGATGAGCAGGTCTGGCAGTGCCCGGTGATCATCGACAACATGATGAACCTCGAACTACTTTTCTGGGCTTCGGAGCAGACAGGCAATCCGGTTTATAAGGATATTGCCATCAGTCATGCCCTGACCACCATAAAGCACCAGTTCAGGGACGATTACAGCACAGTGCATGTGGTGGACTATGATACCATCACCGGTGAAGTAAGGCAAAAGAACACCCACCAGGGTTATGCCGATGAGTCATCCTGGGCCCGTGGACAGGCCTGGGGTCTTTACGGATATACTATGACCTATCGCTTTACGAAGGATCAGCGTTTTCTCGAGCAGGCTGAACATATTGCAGACTTCCTGCTGAATAATCCTGCTTTGCCCGAAGATGGAATTCCTTACTGGGATTTTAATGATCCCGGGATACCTGAAGTACCCAGGGATGTTTCTGCAGCTGCCATTATTACATCGGCCCTTTATGAATTGAGTACATTTTCCGATGAGGGCGAAAGCTATAAACTGGCAGCAGATCGTATCCTGATGAATACCTGGTCGCTGTACCGCTCAATGAAGGGGGAGAATTTTGGTTTCATCCTGGATCACTCGGTGGGCAATATGCCAGATGGCTCCGAAATTGATGTGCCCATTAACTATGCCGACTATTATTTCATGGAGGCGCTTTACCGGAGTAAAAAATTCTAAAAAAGTGCTTAAACCTTTCTTCGATGGTGGGGTC
>QMPN01000516.1 GCA_003648575.1 Bacteroidota bacterium | reverse complement strand
TGCCCTTATCATATGTATTTGCTTTTAGCATATCATTTTATTATCTTTGAGAATGTCACGAAATGCTACACTGCCCGGTGCAGTGTACTGTTATCAAATATTAACCCTAAACCCATAGTTTATGAAAACAAAATCTACTTTTTTATTGATTGTCTTTCTTTCATTCTGCATTTTATCAGGAGCACAATCCACGCCTACTGAAATCACGGCTGAATACGGGCCACCTGCTGAAGCAAATGTATGGACACACTATACCATCCCGCTAACTGCTGAAACTTTCAACGTAGACGAGCCAACCTTTGATGCAGTGCTGGCCAATGTAACATCTTTCTGGGTCCGGACTGAAATGCATTCAGGACCTGATACTGCCGGACTTGATGTGGTTAAGGTTGGAACAACATATTTGAGCAATTTTGATGCTTCATCAGAAGGATGGAGTTCAGGTGGAGATGGTACCATGGAATGGTTTCCGACAGGTGGATATGAAGGAGGCTACATTCAGATTGCCGATTGGGCAACCGGGATATGGAGCTGGCTCATCGCCCCATATTCATGGGCAGGTGACTGGAGTTCCTTAAAAGGACAGAATATTGAGTTCTGGTATTATACCGACCAACCCAGCTATTCAGCCATTGTAAAGATCACCACCGGGCAGATCGACAGACTGGTGCTCAATACGCCTGAATACAATACCATTCTGCCGGATGATTCGGTATTGATAACACTTGACATAATGCCCGCCCCGGCAGAGGATATCACTGTTTCATTCTCTACTTCAAACCCGGGCTGCATTACGGTGCCCGATCCCATTACTGTATTGGCCGGCTCTTCAACAGCATCTTTTTACTTTGTTGCTGCAGAAGGTGCTGAGGTCGGATGTGAATCAGTGATCGACGCTACATCTACCGACTACCTGACTTCCCGGATTACCATGAGGGTGCTGGATAATTATGGTATTGAAGAGGTGGATCTGACGAAAGCGATCACTATCTTCCCGAACCCTTGCGATGGCAAGTTCACATTGTCCAATACTTCAGGGAGAAGCATTCAGCAGATGATGATGTACGACCTTTCAGGTAACGCTATACTGGATCTTCAGGAAGGAGATCTCAGTAATGCCGAGATAGATGTCACAGGTCAAGCTGCAGGGATCTATTTCCTGAGGATCTTTGTGGACGGTAAGGTGATCACTTCAAAAGTTGTTATTAAATAATGGCAGTAAGACCTCACAGGTTCCAAAACCTGTGAGGTCTTATTTTTACTTCAACGGCATACCATTCATCCATGGTGCACCTGCATCAATGAGCTTCTGCTCAAATGCAGGGATAGTCTCATTTACTAACACTTCCAGGTCTGTTGTTAGTGCCTCGAATTGTTCTTTTGCTATTTCAAGACACATGACCTGAGTAGCTGTGGGTCCGTATGTGAGATTATAGAAACCTCCTGAAGCTACTCCCAGGCGCTGGCTTACTGTCGGGTAATCATATTCACTCAATTCATATTTTGCCGGGTCGCCATAAACCTGTTCTTCAAAGGCTATAAGCTGCCTTTTCAGTGCATATAATTCCTCGTAAAGTTCCCCCGCAGGTGTGGGCATACGCGAGAGGGCTGTTTGCATGGCCTTCACTTTTTTATTGGCTTCATCGAAAACAATTGATGCCGCTGAAGTTGCCTCACGCATCAGGTTGATCTCTTTTCTGAATGCCCCGGCATCGACAGGATCCATTCCCCTGATCGCCCCCTCGTACAGCTTAATCACTTCAAACTCAACCTGGCCTGCCAGCTCAGTGATCACTCCTTCCTGCTCTTTGGCAATGCTTACCGAATAGGTTCCTGGTAGTACATTACTGCCTGATGGGACCCATCGACTTGAAGTCTTTTCCCTGTGAATATCGATGGCACCCCAGGCCGGGTATTTCAAATCCCAGGCCACCCTGTGGAAACCTTTGTCTGTGGGTCCATTGATCTTCCTTACAACATTACCATCAGCATCACGGACAGTCAGCCATATCTTTGGGGCTTCCTCTAACCTTTCCTCCTTAAGTACTTCCCATTCAGGGAATGTAAGAGGTTTTTCCTCTTTCTTCAATTTGCCTTCTTCCTTCTTACGTTGCGATTTTTTAGTGGTAAGGCTTTCAGCCAGATGATAAGTTAGTATCGCCCCATAGGGAGGGTTATCAGCGGCATATTGAGCGGACCCCTGAGAACCGGCACCCGACCTGTAAGAGAACATCCAGGCATCCCTGACAGGATATATGCCCGCTTCTTCTTTCAGCTTTTCCTCTGTCACCTCACGGAGGGGGCTGTAGTCATCAAACACAAAGAAACCCCTTCCGAAGGAAGCACATACGAGATCGTTTCTTTCTTTATGAATGACCAGGTCGCGGAAGGAGATCGTCGGGACGTCTCCTTTGAGCCTGATCCACTTTTCGCCGCCGTTAAGTGTAAAAAATACACCATACTCGGTAGCAGCAAACATAAGTTCCGGCTTAACATGATCCTGTACCACCCGCCATACCAGGTGATTTTCCGGGATATCACCGGCAATAGATTTCCAGCTTTTTCCACGGTCTGTGCTTTTCAGAAGATATGGTTTATAATCTCCGAATTTATGGTTATCCAGGGCCACATAGGCCGTATTCTCATCATACAGGTCGGCCTTGATATCGTTTACAAACGCTGTTTCCGGCACATCAGGCAAACTGCCCACTTCGATCTTCCGCCAGTTATCTCCTCCATCCTCAGTAACCTGTATAAGGCCATCGTCCGTTCCTGCATATATCAGCCCTTCCATGAGAGGTGACTCAGCAAGTGATGTGATGCAGTTGTATTGCGACATCGCATCAATATCCCAGGTAGCATCCCAGCTCCATGTCTGGTCCATAAG
>QMPN01000515.1 GCA_003648575.1 Bacteroidota bacterium | reverse complement strand
TCTCCAAACCCTAGGCTGCTGAGTGCTTCCATCTGGGTAGCAGCATCACCGGCAATTACATAGTACATTTTAGAAGGATCAATATACTTCTGTGCAAGAAGCATATGTTGCTCCAGATCCATACTTATGACAATTTCCTCTTCGCCTTTTACATAATCAACAGGAAGATCATACATACTGATATTTTGAAGCATGGCGAGAAGTGAACCCAGGGTTTCGAACTCACGTGCATTGGATTTTACAAGTGCGTTCTTTGTAAATTCCATTTCATCTTCTGTGATACCGTTCCTGTATTCAGTCATTAGGTCCTTGAATATTTGTGCCGACTCTTCTGTTGCAGACGAACGCACACTGGAGGAAGCAGCGAAATATCCGGGTACATGGCTTCCTGTAAAGTAAGTGCGGGCACCGTATGTATATCCTTTTTCTTCCCTCAGCACCATGTTTACATGGCTGTTGAAAGAACCACCCAGTTTATGGTTCATCACAGTGGCAGGATAATAGTCAGCATCGGTACGTGCCAGGGCAGGTGCGCCAATAAAAATGACTGATTGTTTTGCACCGGGTACATCGGCGAAGTAAACAACCGATTCCTCGACAACAGCAGGGTCGCTGTATTCAGGAAACATCACCTCTTTGGCCGCCCATTTTTCGCTGAGTGACTGTAAAGAGCTCATGACCTTGGATTCATCAATATCGCCGGCCACATGGAATGAGGTAACGGAAGGTGAAAAATTGGCTTCGTAATAATCCTTCAGGTCATCCATGGTCATATTTTCTATGCTTAGCTCAGTACCAGATGTTCCGGTTGAAAAAATATGGTCTTCCCCATAAACCAGCTTATTAAAGGTATTTCTGGCAATGGAATTAGGATCAGCTTTTGACCTTATTAACCTGTTCAAGACTGCTGTCTTGGCAAGTTCGAATTCTTCTTCATCCCAGCGGGGTTCAAGAATAATTTCTTCCACAAGCGCAAGGGTTTTTTCATAATTCCTTGCCAGGGTGTTCACCCTTATGCTGATCGATCCGCCTGAAGCATACACCCTGATGGATGCACCCAACTTTTCAATGGCCTCTTCCAGTTCCTGGGGCGTTTTGTTCTTTGTTCCTTCCATCATCATAGTGGTCAGCAATGAAGCGGTTCCCGATTTATCGAGTTTGTCAAGGTAATGTCCGCCTTTCAGAACGATAGAATACTGTACCAGCGGGAGTTCATTATTCTTGATACCGTATACTTTTATGCCGTTAGCTAAGTTGTCTGTCCAAACTGTTGGCAGCGACAACAATGGGTCGGGACCATCGGCAGGTTGTTGAGAACGGTCAAATTCCGTTGGAGTCATTACAATCTCAACTTCTTCGATGCCTTCCATGTCTATCTCGGAAGCGTTCATCACATCTTCCTCCACAATTCCTGCTGAGACAGATCCTTCAGCGATCATATCAACCTGCCCTTTAGGGACGAAACTGGTAGCAAAGTATGGTTTGTCCTTGATATACTTATCATATACCCTGAGGATATCCTCTTTGGTGACTGCTTTTAGCTTTGCGATATCTGTTTTATAATAATCCGGTGACCCGGCATACTCATTATAATTGGCAAGTTGAAATGCCTTGTACAACACACTGCTTACTCCGTTGTAGAAATTTGTTTCCAGGCTCGCTTTGATACGGTCCACATCTTCATCAGTAAAACCTTCTTCTTCGAACATCTGGAATGCTTCGAAGATGGCCTCTTCCACATCTTTCAGACTGATGCCATTATTTGCGGTCACGCCAATATTGAATGTACCCGCAATTTCCTGGCTTCCATTATAGGCATACTGACTTGATGAGAGTTTCTTCTCTTTTTCAAGCACGACATATAACGGAGCTTTCTTGCCACTGGAAAATAGTTCAGCGAGATAGGAGAGTGGGTAGGCATCGTCGTTGTACTCCTCAACAGTGGGCCATAGCATGCGAAACTGTGCGGCACGAGCGAAATTGTCTTCATGGTAGAGTTTCTTTGTTTCTTCAAGAACCACCGGTATGGGTTCCGGGTCCGGAACATCATTACCCCTGGGGATCTCACCAAAATATTGCTCGACCAGTTTTTTTACATCGGCAATTTCAAAATCACCTGCGAGCACAAGGGTTGCGTTATTAGGAACGTAAAACTTTGAGTGAAACTCTTTTACATCCTCAATTGTGGCATTGGTCAGGTCTTCCATCTCTCCGATCACTGTCCAGCTGTATGGGTGGCCATGAGGGTAAAGATTATGAGCAATTACAGCTCCTGTATGACCATAAGGGCGATTATCGACTCTCTGGCGTTTTTCATTCTGAACAACATTTTGCTGAGTGGCAAAACCAAGCGGAGTCACGGTGTTGATCATATATCCCATCCTGTCAGATTCGAGCCACAGAATCAGCTCCAGCGCATTCTTGGGCACGACTTCAAAATAAGTCGTAGCATCATTACCGGTGCCTCCATTAAGGGTTCCTCCTGCATTTTGAATCAGTTTGAAGAACTGGTCCTGTCCCACATTTTCGGATTGCTGAAACATCATATGTTCGAATAGATGCGCAAACCCGGTTCTGCCGGGAACCTCACGATTTGATCCAACATGATATTGTACGGCCAGCGCAACAATGGGATCCGACTTGTCGACATGAAGGATCACCTCCAGCCCGTTTGACAGGGTGTACTTTTCATAGTCGATGTTAAGTTCAGCTTCTTTTTGCTGTGTGCATCCCAGCATGAACAAAAGGCTGAGAGAGAAGAGTAGATAGAATAACTTTTTCATGGTTTTTGGAATTATTTGACAAGTTGATTATTAGTAGAATGCAATATATGAATCTTTTACATGGATATGTTTGAGATGTTAATAAATGGTAGTATCCGGTGTACGGATA
>QMPN01000514.1 GCA_003648575.1 Bacteroidota bacterium | reverse complement strand
TTATGCAAATATGTGGTATTGTGATGAACTTAAAAGCACTCCGAAACCTGAGAAAGGCATCATCCTGGTTACGGGTGCAACCGGGTATATTGGTGGCAGGCTTGTCCCGGAACTTTTGAGGCGCAAATACAGAGTCAGGGTAATGGTAAGGTCTTACTCCCATGACTATAACCTCCGATGGCCGGGCGCAGAGATTGTTGAATCCGATGCCCTGGACAGGGAAAGCCTGAGGGTGGCTCTGAAAGATGTACATACTGCTTACTACCTGATACATTCTTTGCTTCTTGGCACAAAGAAATTCGAAACTACAGATATAGAAGCGGCCAAAAATTTTAGAGCCATTGCCGAAGAGGCAGGCATTAAGCATATGATCTATCTTGGGGCTCTCGGAGACAGGAGTAAAAAGCTATCCCCCCACCTTGAAAACCGCAACATGGTTGCTGCCATTCTCAGTAGCGGAAGAACACCTGTTACCGTGCTCAGGGCAGGATTGATCATAGGATCAGGAAGTGCCCCTTACGAAATACTTACTAATCTGGTTAAGAACACTCCTGTATTTTTTATCCCATACTGGGCGAAGACAAAAAGCCAACCTATCGCTGTCAGGGATGTGATCAGATACCTGGTGGGAGTTATAGAAACAGATATTGCAGAGGGCATTGAATATGATATTGGAGGAAATGAGATAATGAGCTACGACGAGATGCTCAAAACCCTGGCAAAAGTGCAGAATAAACGCAGGTTTTTCCTTCGCGGATTTATCACCAACACTGCAATCTACAGCTATATTGCAAGCTTACTTACCCCGGTACCGGCCCCAATAACCAGGGCCCTCGTCCTGGGCTGTAAAAATGAAGTCCTGTGCCGTGACCATAAGATCAGGGAAATCGTTGATTTCGAACCAAGAACATATCGCGAAGCATTGATGGCAGCCTATGCCATTGAAAAGAAAGACCAAATACAGAGCCGCTGGTCCGATTCTTACCCTTATACTCATGAACTTGCCATTAAGCTCCATCAGTTAAATCCAACCCCAAAGTACAATTCAACGTACTGTCTTTTAACGTATCAACATCCTGAAAACTTATTCACATCGTTTTGCAAGATTGGTGGCAAGCTGGGATGGTTCAGGAATAATTGGATGTGGCGCCTGCGGGGAATGGTTGACGGTTTACTCCTGGGTGTCGGCAGTTCGCGCGGAAGGAGAAGCTATTCTGAACTCAGGGTTGATGATGTGATTGACTTCTTCAGGGTTGAAAACATTAAAAAGAACAAGCTCCTGTTGCTCAGGGCTGAAATGATATTACCCGGAAAGGCCTGGCTGGAATTTGTCATTGATTCCTATGAAGGCCTGAACAAATTGACCATAACTGCCTATTTCCAGCCAAAAGGTATATGGGGAGCGATATACTGGTATTTCTTCCTGCCATTTCACTATTATATATTCAAGATCCTGATAAAACAGATTGAGAAAAAAAGCTGATCCGTTTTCTCACAAAAATCAATAATTTACACTTCAGTTTTTACAATTTCTAATTTCGAATATCGGATTTCGGATATCTTTACTGTCTTTTCACACTTTCAATCGGAAAAACAATACTCACCTTATAAGCAAAGTTATCGGCCGGAGTGTCATATCCGTAGGGCCCGTAGCGATAGAATACGCCTGCACCAACTTTATATAATTTGAGGTCGAGCAGGCCATGGAGTATTAAACCGGATTCATAATATCCCTTTTCCATGGTTTGGAAAGAAACATTATGATGTTGGGAAGGGTTATTCAGGTTGCCGAAAGCGATATTTGTTGCCAGGACGATCTCCGGGGAGAAAAAGCGGGAGCGCACAAGTAATTGTCCAAAATTATGTGAGAAGTACAGTGCCACATATCGGTTGCTCAAAAACTCATTCATCCGCATGGTTGCAAAGCTATTGGTTGCATAAATTGTAAAAACGCGATAGCTGCCATTGCCATTGTAGAGGTTGCAATAGGGCAGATCGCCATCGATATAACCCGCCCTGAGCTCAATGCTTGTCATCCCCAGGTATTTGACATAAAACGATTCCTTGATCTTTACATCAAAGCGGTTATATTGAAATTCACCGTACAGCAAACCCTCGAACCCGTGGGTGTATTGAAACCTCACAACGGGATATTTTGTCCCCAGGGAGATCTTTATCCGCTTTGTCCTGAGGAATTTTTCACGGAATGCAAAACGAAAACCGACCGACAACTCAGTAAACCGGAAGTCATTCTTCAGCTGGGCAACACCATCGACACTTTGCCCGTAATAATAATCCGGGTACGACTGCTTATAATCACTCTTTAATGCGATATTCCATTTAAAATGCCTCAGCCCTATGAACTGCAAGGCTACAAATGTGCGCTCGGTCATATTCATCCTGCGAATGAGAAAATTTCTGAAGCCTTCTCCTCTCAGGTAAGATGTCTTTTCATCGAAAAAGGAAACACCTCCGCTTTCAGTAACGTCATAGAAATAACCGGCCTTAACCTCCAGTTCACTGTTGCGATGCAGGATGGCGCTGATATCACCACCATATTTCGAGGTCATATCATTGAAACTATAACCCCAGAAACCACCGATCTTAAACCGCCTTGAAAGCCTGTCGTTGGTATGTAAGCCTAATCCCAGGTAAAGGCCTTCATACTGGTTATAGCGCAGGAATTTGTCAATATCGAAATCAATGAATTTCACAGGGATCTTCCCTGTCATGACGGTTTCAAAGGTTTTTGCAAGGCGGTCAAAATTCACATCCTTCCCGATGCTATCCATGAATGCATATGTTTGCTTGTCGCGATCGCTTAAGCTATCAGTACGATAGCGATTCCAATATATCTCGCTACGGTTATTTGCATTGGGGTCCACATCCACTTCTATATT
>QMPN01000513.1 GCA_003648575.1 Bacteroidota bacterium | reverse complement strand
TTGTTGATCATGCCAAGCCTTTTGGCAAATGCGGTGATGCACCTGCCCCCATTCCCGCACATACTTGATTCATGGCCGTCGGCGTTGAAATAACGCATGGAGAAATCACTTTTGGCGGCATTACCCAGTGTAATCAGGCCATCTGCGCCTATCCCGAAATGCCTGTCGCACAGTTGTGCGATAATGTCAGGACTTTCCTGAATGGTATGATTTCTGATGTCAAGCATGATGAAATCATTGCCGGTGCCATGGTATTTTTCAAATTCGATCTGCATAAAGCATAGCGCTGATAAGTGCATAACAAATATATGAATAAAAGCTCATTCGGTACCATCATCATCCGTAACGGAACATCCAGGTCGTTTGATGTTGAGCTGCGAACCGAAGATGGTTCAACAAGGATAGTCAGCAGGACAGATGAATTCTTTAATGAACGATTGGGTGTAACCTTCAGCCCCCTGTCAACGGAAGAAAGAAATACCTATGACCTGCGTGGCGGACTGAAAGTAGTCAGCCTTGATGAAGGACTTATGAACAAGGGAGGGATCAGGACAGGATTTATCGTGACAAGCGTGAACGGATACGCCGTGAATTCTAAGTCAGAATTGGAATCTGCACTCTCTGAGAATGTTGAACGGGTTAAAATTTCAGGCGAATACCCTGACGGGATGCGTGTAACTTTCGAATTTGGATTATAATTTAGACTATTTTTAAATAATTAACAATTTTTTTGAAAATTTCTCCGTTAAAGACTTTCAAAAAGGGCTTTATTTTTGTACCTTTGCATGTTTCCCGCGAGATGATTACATTTATTTGTCTGGGGATATTAGATTTGGAGGCAGAAGAATATGAGACAATTAAAAATCACAAAATCCATAACTAACCGTGAAACAGCTTCTCTCGATAAGTATTTGCAGGATATAGGAAAAGAAGAACTTATAACTGCAGAAGAAGAAGTTGAACTCGCAAAAAAGATCCATGCCGGTGACCATATGGCACTGGAAAAACTTACAAAGGCCAATTTACGCTTTGTGGTTTCTGTTGCAAAGCAATACCAGAACCAGGGGCTCAGCCTGCCTGACCTGATAAATGAAGGAAATCTGGGACTTATTAAAGCAGCAAAGCGCTTTGATGAAACAAGGGGGTTTAAATTTATCTCCTATGCAGTATGGTGGATACGCCAATCTATATTGCAGGCGCTTGCGGAACAGTCGAGGCTTGTCAGGCTTCCGTTAAACCAGGTTGGATCACTCAACAAGATCAAGAAAGCCACTTCACGCCTTGAGCAAATCTTTGAAAGAGCCCCTTCTGTCGATGAGATAGCTGAATTGATGGAATTGCCGGAATACAAGGTGGATAAAGCTATGAAGATCACCACCCGCTACGTTTCGGTCGATGCCCCGCTTAACCAGGAAGAAGATACTAAGTTCCTCGACGTTTTCATCAGTGATGATGTTCCAAAGACTGACAGTGACCTGATGCGCGAATCCCTGAACAAGGAGATTCAGCGTTCGCTGGCAACCCTTACGGATAAAGAACGTGATGTGATCAATCTCTACTATGGGATTGGAATGGCACACGGGCTTACCCTTGAAGAGATCGGTGCCAAATTTGACCTTACCAGAGAGAGGGTCAGGCAGATCAAGGAAAAGGCAATCAGACGCCTGAAACATACCTCAAGGAGTAAGCTGCTGAAAGCATACCTCGGCGAATAAGAAAAAATTGTCGATAAAAAAGGGATGGCAAAAATTATTTTGTTATCCCTTTTTTTATACTTTTGAGATTCAAAGAGATCAGGTGAAAAAGTATGCGTTGCCTGATGATTTCATGAACCTTAATAAACATTTCTGATTATGGGATTAAACCGTTTTGAAACATCATTGAAAAGCTGGATCGATGATGAAAAAGTTTCTTTGCAATTTGTAAGCCTTCTGGGGACGCTTTTCCTCGACAGGAACGTAGAGCTTATCCTGTTCCGAAGCCAGTTGATCGACCGTAGTGCAAGCGTAGTGCTTAACAAGCATTCTTATGCCATTAATGTTATTGGTTACAAACTCGATATCCGTAACTCGCTGCTGCTTGCCAGGGCAATAGCTGAGGTTGATATTACGAATGCAAGGCTGGATATTGGTAAACTTGGCAAGCAGTGGTTAGAAGAGAAAGACAGCTACCCTGATGCCAGGACGTTTATTGAGGATAAACTGAAAGACGGGATAGGTAAAGGGCAGACCAATAAGGAGCCCAGGGATGTTATCCTCTATGGCTTTGGAAGGATCGGAAGGCTGTTGCTCAGGGAGCTTATCATCCAGGGCAACGGGAGCCAGCTCCGCGTAAGGGCGGTTGTAACCCGTAAGGTTAATGATGAAGATATTGCCAAGCGTGCCTCCCTGATACGGCATGATTCCATTCACGGCCCTTTCAGGGGAAATGTGATCGAGGATTTTGAGAACCAGTGCATCGATGTTAATGGAAATATAGTGAAGATGATGGAAGGTAGTAATCCTGAAGATATCGATTATGAAGCAGAAGGGATAAGTAATGCCTTGCTGATCGATAATACCGGCATTTTTAAGGACAGGGAAGGGCTTGGCAGGCACCTGAAGTCGAAAGGGGTGAGCCAGGTGATTCTTACAGCCCCGGCCGGGGGCGATATTCCGAATATTGTTTATGGCATTAACAATCAGAACCTCGATATTATAAACGAAAAGATATTCTCGGCAGCATCATGTACAACCAATGCCATTGTGCCCACCCTTTATGTGCTGGAAAAAAGGTTCGGTATCGAGAAGGGGCATATCGAATCCATACATGCCTTTACCAATGATCAGAACCTTACTGATAACTATCATAAAAAGCCCAGGCGCGGACGTTCAGCTCCAATGAATATGGTGATCACCTCG
>QMPN01000512.1 GCA_003648575.1 Bacteroidota bacterium | reverse complement strand
TATTGGAAATATCAGGCATCGTTAATTCAGTAGTAGAGCTAACGTGGTATATGAGAGGAGGATTACAATACCACGATGCTCTAAATCTTACACCAG
This sequence comes from Bacteroidota bacterium, assembly GCA_003648575.1. Next base: position 2,805 of record QMPN01000512.1, on the reverse strand, counting down.
GTGAACGTGACTCAATGAGAGCGTTTATTGATCGTAGGATGGAACACATCAAAGATAATTCGTTCCCAGTCTACTAGGTTTTAGTACTAACAACAGATTAAACGAAGGAGCTTATTACGGCTCCTTTGTATTACTATACAGACGTACTTTTCATATTATCCCAAGTACGAATCTTCCGAGCTTTTCTTAATTTCGTAGCCGCTTTCTTTTCTTTTTTGAGTATTCTATCTTGTTGTAACTGAGCAGCATATACAGCAGTTCGTTGTCTATCTTCTTCCATTGCTTGTTCACCCCTTATTATTGCAGCAGCAGCAGCATTGTGCGCAGTTATTGAAGATATTAGTATTACAAATAATAAAACCAACATAATGATCAAACATGGAATCCAAAACCCAGTTATATCCCTAGACAGATAACCCGCAAGTACCACCAATACCCATCCACCAAAACCACATATCAAACCCCACATCAAGTATGGAGATTTGAGATCATCGAGTTCACCGATACATGCACATGCTTTGTGTGTGTCTGAAATTTCATTGTGAATTACATGTTCAGCAGTTTTTTTGGAACTACCATTATATGCGGCTGGGAATACTAACATTGATATTAGTATCCAACCAAAAGCACTTCCATCGTGGGGAAGCACATCCATCCACCGAAATAATGCTAAGTATACCAGCAATAGCATAAATGCTATAAAATACAGCATCACACCAATGACTAAATCTTTATGCAATTTGTGTAATTCGCCAATCATTTTTTTTGTTCTCGTTAATTGATAATGTAGCACACCATACACTAATACCCATTTAGGGTCAACACCTATTTGTTGTTGAATGTCCATCTTCATAAATATTAAAAAATAACATTTATGGAATATAAACATGGCTACTGGTGATCTTAACGAGGCTCTCAATGTTGTCGGTAATTTAGGCAAATCATTAAGAAAGAGTACTCAACAATATAGCGATTATATAGATAAACTTACTGAAGGTAAATCAACAGCTACCGATCGTCGCGAACTCCGCGAGCAGGAACGTAGCGTCAAAGCCTTAGTTAAAACATCAGATGCGTTAGAAAAACTGTATGATAAAACTACCGATTTACAAAAAGAGAAAGAAAACGGTTTAAAATCAACTAAAAAAACATCAAAAGAATTAAAAAAATTAGCTAAAGATTTACACAAAGTTTCACCAAAAACTTTTACTAAAGAGATGGTAAAAGACTTTGAAAAGGTTGGTGATGATGTTACTAGTGTTAATTCGGCGTTTGGTATATTGCGACACGAGATAGATAAAAACTCAAAGACCACAAAGAAACAAACAGTAGTAGACGCAAACGCTTTAAAACTAGCACACAAGAGGCAGAATGCTAGCAAAGTTTGGGTAGCAGCCATTAAGAATTCAACAGCTAAATGGTTTTCATTCGATAAAGGAATAGATCTTGTAACAATAGCACTGATTCGGTCATTTAAACAAATCGAACAAGCACAAATGCATCAAGTTGGGATGTATAGTATGGTATCTGATGGGTTGGGAACCTTAGCATATAGCCTAAGTTTAGCACCAGAAGAGATGCAAAAGTTTGTTATCAACAACAAAACTATTATGTTATCAATGCAAGAGGATTATACAAATTTGAAAGATGCTGTTGGTAAAACTACAGCCATGATGACAAAATAAGTTGATGGTCGCCAAAGTTTAATTAATCAAGCATATGATTTAACTGGATCGTATGAAGGTGCTGCCAAATTGGTAGGCACATCCATGACCATTATGAAAGGTTTTGGTGAAAAGGTTAGTCTGGATACGTTGGGAAAGGAATCTTCAAATTTAATATCTCAGTTTAAAGGATTGGCTAGAATGTCAAACAAAACCACTCAGCAAGTGGCAGAGATGACTCAACGGATGTTGGGTAGTGAAGCTATTCGTTCAAAAATGATGAGATTGTCATCAGCGAAAGAACGTAAAGCGATGCAAAGAGGTATATTAGAAGAGGCAGAACGGAATAGAAAACTTGGTATATCGTTAGAAACAACATTTGCGCTAGCTGAAAAACAGGCTGCATTTGGTGATAATAAATTAATTGATAAAATTACAGAATCGTTTAAATTGGAACAAATCGCATATGTTGCAAATGAGTCCAACAGACCAGAAACGGTTGCAAGAGCTGACTTCCAAACAAATTAAAAGCTCGTCTGAGACTGAAGAACTAAACAAGCTGATGGCTGATTTTGGTATTCGGTTAGAAAAAGCACGAGGGACTGGGGATCCAGGTGATGTCCACGCTCTCGAAGGTATAATGACTATACTCAGAGGTGACACCAGAGATATGATAAAAACTGCTCAACAAAGAGAGTTGGAAAAAGGTACCGCAGTATCTGATAAAAACGCTAAGGATATTGGTAAAAATACTATAGAAAAATTCCTCGAAGGATCTGCTAAATTGTGGAACGAGTATGCAAAACCAGCAATTGCTGACCCAATCGTTGGCGCTTTGTTTGGTGGGTTTAGTATACTTCATGGATTGTTGGGGGATGTTGTTGGCTCCGTTGCTGGATTATTTGCATTGGCAAAAGGTTGGAGTTTCATGAAAGGATTAGCAGGGAAAGCTGCATCCGCAGGTGGAGGTTTAATAAGTTCAGCTAAAAATATGGCTAGTGGTGGTTTTAATATGTTGAAATCTTGTGCTGGAAAACTTTTCAATTTTGGAAAAACTGTATTACCTCACTTACTTAAATTTATAACATCATTTGGAAAAATGCTTATGCGTCGCCTTCCACTTGCCATTGCAGCAGGACTT
>QMPN01000511.1 GCA_003648575.1 Bacteroidota bacterium | reverse complement strand
TTCTGGTACCGGCATCGAGGAAGCATTAACTTACGCGGAAAGTGTCAGAACGATGTTTCGCGGAGTACAATTAGGGCAGGTACGGTTCACTACGGTAGACCCTCCTGATACATCGTTTCCCAGCAGCGTACAAAGTTCAATGGGAAACTGGTTTGGTTACCAGGTGGTAGCCAGATATGTTTACAATTACGCAACTTGATAGATTAATCATTTAGGAGAATTATCGTGCCAGTCTCATCGGACCTAGTCCAAATCGCCATAGTCCAGGAAACTGCGTATGGTGTTATCCCAACAGACCCTGATTGGTTGGTCCTACCAATCACGTCCGAAGGAGTAGTCGCTACTCCAGAAACCACTCTATCTGCTCTTCTTAACCCACATCGTCAGGTCTCAGATTCTATCCTGGTGAACATGAGTGCTGAGGGTGATGTGAATGCAGAGATGGTTGTTTGCGAAGCATTCAAACTCATCCTGGCTTCGGCAATATCCAATGAGTTGGTTCAAATGGAGGTGGGTACTTTCCCTCCAATTGTACCAGGCAAAGACCCAGCGAATGCCGAATTTGGTAAGATTGGCAAAGACCTCATCTCCTTTGCGATAGAACGTCGAATCCCTGCGCCTACCTATACGGATGATGTTCCAGTATACGAGTACCAACGCATCACTGGTTGTGTGGTCAATACTTTGTCCATCACATCCTCCCCAAGTGAGCCTATCTCCTGGAGTGCCGGTCTGATTGGTAAGGATTACCTCACAGACAGTTCTCTCTTTTTAGGTTCGGATTATGTGGAACCTAATGACATTACTGTGCTGCGCTCCCCAGATGTCCTTGTGTTAGGGATAGATGATGAAGCCATCGATGCTCGTTGTTTTGGTGACTTTGGTATCAACATCAACAACAATGTTCGTGGTATCCAGTGTATTGGCACCCTGGGCAACAGACATACTGTGTTGGGTCGTTGTGAGATAGATTTGTCTGCAACCATCCATTTCGCAACCAATGATTTGTTGGACAGGTTGTTGGCTCAAAGCGAGCACTCGTTGGAGTTTCGCATAGAGGCTGCACAGGCTACAGCAACCCATATTGCTATGTTTGGTATGGACTTCACCAGGATGAAGATCTCCGCAGATGCTGTGGTGGCTGGTGGAACCAACACAGACGTGGTTAACGATATGACCATGACTGCCATATATGACGACACGGTAAATGTCGAAACAACAGTCACTGTTACCGTAGGTGATGGGGCATTGGCAGTATAACCACCACAACACTGGGCGCATCTCGCACTTACCCCCCGCATGGTTGTCTGCCTGTCAATCATTCGCGTGGGATGCGCCCACCTATTCGACAGTACAGACAGGCAGACAACATCAAGTACATCAACTACAGGCAGAACGAAGATGAGTAAATACGCAGGGTTTGACCTCTATGATCGTGATGAAAACCTGGAGAAGGAAGAAGGGGTAGAAGTCCCCTTTGGGGATGATGTTTCTATCCGTATTCGACGGGCAGGCGGTGCCAACACTAAGTACGCCAGGGTGTTCGGTCAAGTCATCAAACCGTATCGTCGGCAGATGGATGCCGGGAAGTTGGAAGAGAAGAAGAGTACCCAACTGCATGCTCAAGTGTATGCGCGGTCAGTAGTCGTTGGTTGGAAAGGCATCAAGGATGCGGATACTGGCGAAGATGTCCCGTTCACTGAAGGTGAGGTCGAAGCGTTCCTGATAGCCATGCCGGAAGTATTCCAGGTACTTCGGGATAAAGCCGAAGCCATGGATACCTTTCGCCGGGAAGAGATTGAAGGTGATGTCGAAGACCTGGGAAACTCCTGAAGTGGCAGCTTGAGTGGGGGAAGTTCGAGGACAACCTGGAAAAGATGGTTGCCGCCGGAACCGCCTCTCCTGCTCTGGAAAGCAAACCTACGATTCTAGGGCTGGAATGGTTATGGTTCGCATACTGGGATCTGAATACCTGCCGCTCCATAGGTATGGATGTTGGACCAATCCCATGGACTGCAGTGATGCAGTATGTTCAACATTATGGGTATAGTGAGTACGAACAGGATTTGTTGAAGTACTGTATCCTGGTACTTGATAAAGTTCAGTCTGATCATCGAGAGAAGGGGAGATAGTAATGGCCGCAGGTGATACGAAAAGTAGGCACTATATTGAAATAGACATCGATGGTGGAAAAGCCGCTCGTGCTTTGAAAAGTATCGACCAGAACTTGAAGAAGACCAGGACTTCTGCCCAAGCATTACAGGCTTCTTTTCAACGGTTAAATTCTGCATTGGGGATTTTGGTCGGTGCCAACGTCTTTGGTGGAATAATCAAAGGTGGTCTTGAAGCGGTCGATACCTACAATGAATTATCCGGTCGTATAAACCTGGTGGCAAAATACACCGTTGGTTTAGAACAAGCCCAGAAAGATCTTTCCGCTGCCTCCAGGGAAACCTATACTTCTTACGAAGCTACTGCCAGTTTGTATTCTCGCCTGGGTTCTGCAGCAAGACAGCTTGGTTTGTCTCATGAGCGGCTGGTTGGGGTAACCAAAACTGTAGCCAACACACTTCGTCTTTCTGGAGCAAGCTCACAGGAAGCACGATCCTCTATGTTGCAACTATCTCAAGCCATGGCTTCTGGAGTATTGTCAGGTGACGAATTCAAATCCATCAGTGAAAACAATGTCGCCATGCTCAACTTGCTTACTGAAGCCATGGGCAAGACTCGCGGTGAGTTGAAGAAGATGGCAGACGACCAAGAGTTAACCACAAAAGTCGTGGTTCAGGCTTTAGAGAAGATGGAGGGTAAGTATTACCTGTTAGCCAAAGCGTTGGGGGTAACTACAGCCAGGGCGTTTCAAGTATTGAAAGATGAAACTACAAAACTCATCGTAGAGTTTGAA
>QMPN01000510.1 GCA_003648575.1 Bacteroidota bacterium | reverse complement strand
TTAGGTCCAATAAGTGGATTGTTACCCATGAGGTTAATATGGTCTTCAATAAACATCACATCTCCTACCGAGAAATCGGGATTCAGCCCGCCACTGGCATTGGACAGGATGAGGATGCGTATGCCAAGTTCCTTGAATACCCTTATGGGAAAGGTAACCTCCTGCATGCTGTAGCCTTCATAAAAGTGAAATCGCCCTTGCAGGGCAATAACTTTTTTGCCACTGAGCTCGCCGAAAATGAGCTTTCCCTGATGCCCCTTCACCGTAGAAACCGGAAAGTTTGGGATCTCTTCATATTTGATGATATGTTCGGCTTTGATCTCGTTTACAAGGCCGCCAAGGCCTGTACCCAGGATGATTCCGTATTCAGGGGTAAAGCTGGTTTTATGCTTCAGAAAATTGCTGGTTTCCTGTATCTTTTTCAACATTCTCGCGGATTTGGTCGTCAAAGATAATACTATCTCCGTTACAGAACTCGAACTTTATCGGAATATAGAATACAGGCATGTCCTTGATCACCTCGCTCAGGACTGACTTGTCGAGCCGCATAGCATCTTTTTCTGTAGTAAAGATGATCTTGTTGCGGGTGAACATATTGTCAAAATTTGATTTTATCTTCTCAAGGTCGTGAAGGGTGTACTTATGATGGTCCATGAAATCCATCACATGAAGCTCGTGGCACATGCTCCGGAGGAGCTCCTGGAGGGGGTATGAATTGGCAACTCCGGAAAACAGTAATATGGTATTGTACCTTTCTTTCAGCAGGCCTTCGTTCTTTTTGCAAATTGGTATGGGTTTCCCATAGCTGATATAGGAGAATAATAATTTTTGGTGGATCCTGGGCTTGATCAGTGATGTGATCCTTCTCCTGGTGATGGGTGAAAGCACCCCGGGGACCTTTGTCACAATAATGATGTCTGCCCTTTTTGATGCTGACCTGAACTCACGCAGGGTCCCTGAAGGTATTAGATAGTCATTGACAAACAGCTTGTGAAAATCAGTAAGAAGGATTGAAAACCCTGGCTTTACATAGCGGTGCTGGTATGCATCATCAAGCAGCACCACATCCAGGTCGGGAAAATTCTTGAGCAGCTTCTTTATGCCTTTTCTTCTTCTTTCATGTACTGCTACCTCAATATCTTTAAACTTTGTTTTGTATTGCAATGGCTCATCACCGATCTCTTCAAAGGTAGATTTTTTATTTGCCAGCACATAGCCTTTCGTATTACGCTTGTATCCCCTGCTGAGTGTAGCTACTTTTCTGTCCTTGCCCAGGAGCCTGATCAGGTATTCAACCATGGGGGTTTTTCCGGTGCCTCCGTAAGAGAGGTTCCCGACTGAGATCACAGAAATAGGAAATGACTCGGAAGGCAGTATTTTCCAATCAAAAAGCTTCCCGCGGAAAGCCATGACCAGTCCGTAAATACAGGCGAATGGGAATAAGATTATACGCAGGACATTCATCGTTGTATGATGCGAATTAAATAAAACTGCAACTGAAAATAACATTATCGATTGTTCAATTTGCAGTGTATCGCAACGTATTTTTACCAAATATAAACGAATAATAAGGATTTTGCAATTATTAAACCCTGTTTTTCAGGATATCACTTATCGAAATACGAATATTTACTGATAAAGATGGAAATTAACGTATTTTTGATCATCAAGAGATATTCCTATGAAGATAAATGACCTTACTTCTTACCTTGAGACACTGGCTCCCATGAGTTTGCAGGAGTCGTATGATAATTCAGGACTGCTGATCGGGGATGCCGGAGCAGGGATAAATAATACACTGATCTGCCTCGATCTTACGATGGCAGTGCTCGATGAAGCTATCAGTGAGGGCTATGATTTGATTATTTCACACCATCCGCTGATCTTTTCAGGCTTGAAAAAACTCACGGGGAGGAGTGAAACTGAAAGGATCGTGATCAAGGCTATTAAACATGATATTGCTGTTTACGCAATTCATACCAACCTCGACAATGTTTACAGAGGAGTTAATGCCATGCTCTGCGAAAAGCTTGGAGTTAAGGAGGCGGTGATCCTTCAGCCACTTTCAGAAAAATTGAACAAACTGGTTATTTTCTGTCCTCATGAGCATGCAGCGAAGGTCCGTGGAGCATTGTTCTTAGCCGGAGCCGGGCATATTGGCAACTACGACAATTGCAGTTTTAATACGGACGGGTACGGCACTTTTCGTGCCGGAGAAGGATCTGATCCTTTCGTTGGGGAAGAAGGGAAGCTGCATACAGAGAATGAAACACGGATTGAAGTGATCTTTCCGGACCATCTACGTAGCAATCTGCTGAAAGCACTTATTGAGTCACATCCTTATGAAGAAGTGGCCTTTGATATTTATCCCCTGAAGAATGAATATTTGCAGGCAGGGGCGGGAATGATCGGGTCTCTCGAAAAGCCGATGACCGAGCAAGACTTCATGGCGATGCTGAAAAAGACTCTTGGGACAGGAGTGATCAGGCATTCTGCCTTTTGCGATAGAAAAATAAGCAAGGTTGCCGTATGCGGAGGGTCGGGTAGCTTTCTGATAGGAAATGCCATAGCATCAGGTGCTGATATTTTTATTACCGGGGATGTGAAATACCATCAGTTTTTTGAGGCAGAAGGGAAAATGATCATCGCCGATGCAGGCCATTTTGAAACAGAACAGTTTACAAAAGAATTGATTTATAATATTCTTAATGAAAAATTTCCTACCTTTGCACTCCGAATTTCGCAAGTCAATACCAATGCGGTTCATTATTTGTAATTCATAAAATCCATTTGAGCGGACATGGCAAAAACCACGAAGAAAGCACCTGCATCCACTGCAAAGAAAACTACAGCAGTTAAGAAAACTCCGGCCAAAAAGAAACCGGTGGCCAAAAAAGAACCTGTAGC
>QMPN01000509.1 GCA_003648575.1 Bacteroidota bacterium | reverse complement strand
GTGGTGCTTGGGGTATTGCTAGTACTGGGGCAAGTAAAGGGGCTAATGGCATTAAGTTTGGTGCTCGAAAAGCGGCTGGGCATACTAACTATAGATACAAACGAGTTACTTCTTTGGCCCCTACATTGACAGGAGTTACTTATCCTCCAGGTAATGCTCTTGAAGCAGGTACTTCTGGTTTTATACTTTTAACAAATAATGGCACAATCCAAGGGCCACTAAAGAACGTAATCGAGGTTTAATTATGGTTGACGAAAGAATCCAATTTCCAGCTCCTGCTGCAAGCCCGTTTACAGATGCTTACGGGCAGATCTGGATATGGAATGATGTAGCCTGGGTACGTCGAGGTCTTGAACCTGGAGTACCTGAAGTAATACATACTGATGGCAGACAGTTTGCCCGGGTAGGTCCATCAGAGAAACCTAATCCAAATTACCCTAATCCATTGAATCCAGATGAACCAGTAATGCTTCCTCTTCCTCCTCATTGGGAAGCTGTACAAGCTGATGAATGGTATCTGGGTCCATATGATACATCCCCTACAGTAGACAACTACGGGCTAATATTACAAGAAGGGCATACGTACTACGATACCAATACTCATACCATGATGGTATGGGATAGTGTTGAATGGGATGCTTTTTCTGGTGTATCTGAAATTGCTACTCTCTGGGAATTCCGTTGGGATAGTTTGGGTGATCGAACAGCACCGTTTAAAATTGATGTACATAACGGGGATGATCATAACAATATTCCTTTTGATGCTTGGGTACGAGGCTTAATCGTAATTTCACTATTCAAAAATGGGGTACGTTTAATTGAACGTAGAGCCTTAACCCCTTCTTATGGGGAAGGTCTTAATGCATCTCCTGGACGACCAGCTGATGAAGAGAATCAGATTGAGCTGGCTGATTATGGTACGATACTTCTAACGTACCCTACTGGTCCTGTACCTCCTGATCCTACAGTATCCTTTCTTGCATTAGACACCAACTTTTCATGGTGGTGGGATGGCTCATTAGGTACTTATGTAAGGGGAGGGGCTGAATTAAGTCACTACGATTACTGGGTCGATTACGATGCCCAAGAAGTACATATATTACATGATGCAGTTAAAGCAGACTCCTTTATCCTTGAGACGAAGACTCTAGCAGCATCCCAGTATATTAAAAGTACTCAGGACAACGCTTCTGAATGGGATTTTGTATCTCAGGATTGTGAATTGGGAGGGGCTAATCCTTCCACTGGCTTACTTCCGAGTGAAACAGCAATTCAATGTTATGTAGCAGCAGCAGTCCAAGAAGCTGAAAAACGAGCTACCAATGCCATGATCGGTGCCACCTTTGATTTTGCAGGTCCTATACCCCCCGCAAACGCTCTGGAGTGTACTAACGGCATTGTGAGTAACTTGACTTATCCTTTGCTATTTGCAGCCATAGGGCACACCTGGGACACGTTTGCAGGTGCACCAGCTCCTGTTAACCCAGCTGAATTCAGACTTCCCCCTAATCATCTTAACGGGCAACCTGTTTACTACGGGGGTTCTGGTGGTGAAAATACCCCGGGTGATTATCTGGAAAATACAAACAGGGCTCATAGCCATTCAGCAAGCCATACTCATAACGGAGCTACACAATCTGCCGGCAATCACCGACACGGGATGATGCACGGAGTCAGTAACGATTACGATTATCCTGGCAAGAAGAATGGTCTTGAAGACATTAAAAAGGATGAACGTAAATACACTGAATATGCTGGAGCCCACGTACATGGGTTATCCATTGATACAGCAAATGTAACTACATCTATTGATGGCACAGGTACAGCAAAACCAGATACAGCTATTGTACTTAAATGTATCTGGGCAGACATTCAACCGTAGTAGGTAATCATGGGTGAAATTATAGGCAGTGGGCAAGAGGAAATAGCAGAGGAAGAGTTCCTTGGCTTCACTGATTGGGTCAATGAACCTAAAGTTGAAGATCTGAAACAGGATTTTGAAGATGCTCGATCTGATCATAGTGAGCAGACGGGTAAAATTGATTATTGGTTAAATAGTCTTAATATTACTGGGCATGCTCGGCCAAAGAAAAATCCAGGCAGATCTGAAATACAACCTAAACTTATTCGTAAGCAGGCTGAATGGCGTTATGCAGCTCTTTCAGAACCTTTTCTATCTACAGATGATGTATTCAATACTGAACCTGTAACTTTTGAAGATCGACAAGCTGCTATACAGAATGGGTTGGTTCTTAATAATCAATTTAATACCAAGATCCAAAAAGTTAAGTTCTTTGATGAGTATGTTAGAACCTGTGTGGATGAAGGTACTGTAATTGTTCGTGTTGGTTGGGATTTCACCGAGGGTGAAGTAGAAGTACCTAATTTTGTTCCTCAGACTATTCAGGATCCACAAGCTGCTCAGGCTATTATTACTGCTATCCAGGCTATACAACAGGACCCTGCTGCTGCTGAACAAATTCCTGAAGCAATGAAGGAAGATATTCAACTATCCATGGAATATGGGACCCCTACTGAATTAGTCCAGGATGGCTTAAAAGTAGAGATGGAGACGCTGAAAAATCAACCCAGTGTAGAGGTATGTAATTATAACAATGTAATTATCGATCCTACTTGTTTGGGTGATCTTGAGAAAGCCAATTTTATTATTTACAGTTTTGAAACTAATTTGGCTGAATTAGAAAGAGATGGTAAATATCAAAATCTGGATGATATTAATATTGAGAATAACACTATCCTGGGTGAACCAGATCATGTTGGTTCTGATGATTCGTCTTTTAATTTCACAGATAAACCCCGTAAAAAATTCGTTGCATATGAGTATTGGGGATTTTGGGATATCAATGGAGAAGGCCTGGTAGAACCTATTGTTGCTACTTGGGTCGGCTC
>QMPN01000508.1 GCA_003648575.1 Bacteroidota bacterium | reverse complement strand
TGGTGGGTATACTCCACATGCCTCCGCCAAATCGCATAAAATACCAAATTCATGCAATATCAAGTACAGGGATATATCGTTTATAAACGATAACATATTACTTATACTCTGAAAATATCTCTCGCTGGTACGTGTAATTAAGGCCTGCATAAATACTGCCTGGAAATAAAATTCCATATATTTAGGGCGCTCTACGGGGAAAAACCTGAGAGATATCCCGGAAATTCAAATAAAAACCTGACACCAAATCAATTATTATGAAAAAACAAAGTACTTGCATTTTGCTGCTGGCATTCCTTATCATGCTGGGACAATCATTAACAGGACAAACAGTTTCTTACCTTGACAGTTGGAGCCAACAGGGGTTCAGCATCCAGGAGGAATCTGCTTCCGGTGTTACTATCAATTATTCACTTACTGACTTTACTATGGTGGATATAAATATTGATGGGATTGTTTCCAAATCAATAAAGATCCCCGGTGTTTTTCTACCAAATGATGAAGGTGCTCCCGACCTTCCGGGCAATGGAAGGTATATTGCCATCCCGCAAGGTGCAGAAGCAGTATTGAATATAAAAGCTTTAAGAAAAGAAGTGATAGAGAATGTGGAAATCGCACCTGCGCCGAATATTCCAATTGATTCGGATCCTACACCTCAAAAATATGAGCAGGATCAGAAAATCTATTCGACTAACCAGTATTACCCCCTTGAGCCAATCCTATTGTCTGAAAAACTTAATATCAGGGGTGTGGATGCCGTTATGCTTGGAATAACCCCTTTTCAGTACAACCCTGTGACAAAAGAGCTTATTGTCTACCGTGACTTATTGATTGAGATAAGCTTTATTGGCGGTAACGGCCAGTTCGGTGAAGAACGCTTGCGCAGCCGTTGGTGGGATCCGATTTTGCATTCTTCCATGCTTAATGCCCGATCCCTCCCAAAAATTGACTATGCTTCTCAGCACAGTAACTCTGACGTTGAAGAATATGAATATATCATCATCACTCCCGACATTAGTGAGTTTACTACATGGGCCAATACCATAAAAGATTTCAGGATGAAACAGGGGATAAAAACGGGCGTTGTCACAACCACTGAAATTGGGGGCAACACTGTTACAGCCATTGAAAATTACATTGATAATGCTTACATTAACTGGAACACACCTCCCAGTGCAGTTCTCCTGCTCGGTGATTACAGTACCGGTACCGATGGAGTCATTGCACCTTTATACGATCACCCTGCCAATTTTCCGGACTATGCATCCGATAACAAATACGCCGATGTAAACGGTGATGACCTGCCGGATATCATCCTCGCCCGTATCACCGCAAGAAATGCTGCAGAACTTGAAATAATGGTCACAAAGTTCATTGATTATGAGACCAATCCTCCAACGGATCCGAATTTCTATCTTCATCCTATCACTGCGTTGGGCTGGCAAACTGAACGTTGGTTCCAGATCTGCTCAGAAACTGTAGGTGGCTATTTCAGGGAAGTACAAGGCAAAGAACCCGTCAGGATCAATGAGATCTATTCAGGCACTCCCGGATCAATCTGGTCAACAGCAACTAATACCTCAACAGTAGTAAATTATTTTGGTCCGAATGGGCTGGGGTATATTCCTGCCACACCGGCTGAATTGGGAGGCTGGGACGGCGGAACAGCAACAGATGTGGTCAATGCGATCAATGCCGGTTCATTCCTTCTCCAGCACAGGGACCATGGCGGTTACTCCGGCTGGGGAGAGCCTGCATTTACTACCAGCCATATCAGTTCATTGACAAATGTAAACAATCAGCTGCCGTTTATATTTTCAATTAACTGCCAGACAGGAGCTTTTCATCTTTCTACTGAATGTTTCGCTGAAAAATTTCACCGCTATACTTATGGAGAAAACAATTCAGGGGCTTTGGGCCTGATCGCTGCAACGGAGGTTTCATATTCATTTGTAAATGATACCTATGTATGGGGGCTTTACGACAATATGTTTCCTGATTTCATGCCCAATGAATCTACTCAGTTCCCGGTATCCTATGTAATGCCGGCATTTGGAAATGCGGGAGGGAAATATTTCCTCGAACAGTCGGACTGGCCATATAATACCAGCTCTAAACAGGTAACATACCGTTTATTTCATCATCACGGCGATGCTTACCTGACCCTTTACACTGAAGTACCTGTTGCGCTGACAGTCAATCATGCATCCAGCATACTGAATACTGAAACATCATTAAGCGTCACTGCAGATGCAGGTTCGTTCATAGCACTTACAGCCAATGGAGGGATACTGGCTACCGCTGATGGGACAGGATCTGCCATTGACATTCCCATACCTGTCCAATCTGCGGGAACTGTGATCATTGTAACCGTTACAAAGCAAAATTATTATCGTTATGAATCCAATGTTGATGTTGTTAGCGGTGGGGTGCTGGCAGAATTCTCAGCTGATAATCAGGTGATATGCCTGGGCGAAACTGTCACATTCACTGATCAGTCAACAGGCAATATCACTAACTGGAGCTGGTCATTTCCGGGAAGTTCAGAGGGAGCATCTACCAGTAGCGGGCCTGTAACTGTAACATATAACACTGCCGGCACATACGATGTCAGTTTATATGTAAACGACGCACCCGGACCAAATGAAGATACTGAAACTAAGACGGCTTACATAACGGTACAGGCCCTGAAGGCTGATTTCACAGCCAGTCAGTTAAGCATACCGGTGGGAGGATCTGTTACTTTCACAAATCTTTCTACATGTGCAAATTCATATTCATGGTCATTCCACGAAGGGGATCCTTTATCCTCAAATGAAGCTGATCCGGGCCCGGTAGTTTTTAATACCATTGGCGATCATGTCGTTAGTCTTACAGCAATCAATGGTGCTAATAGTGACGAAAAGCTGATAACGA
>QMPN01000507.1 GCA_003648575.1 Bacteroidota bacterium | reverse complement strand
CGAACTGGCAAATATTCTTATCAGTACCCATCCGGATGATGCCAGGGCATACAGTATTCAGGCCGACCTCTACTATCAGAATGAAGAATGGGAGCCCGCCAGGGAATCCCTTCGAAAGGTACTTCGCCTTGACCCCAGCCGGTATATTATCTGGGAACAGCTGCTTTTTACAGAATCAAACCTGTCAGATTTTGAAGGTATGAGGGATGACAGCCGCAAAACGATAGAACTCTTTCCCCAGCAGGCCCTGCCTTATCTTTTTGCTGCCGTGGCCAGCTATCAGTTCGAAGACCATGAACAGATGATCAAAGACCTGGAAACCGGTATCCGCTTTGTAGTGAGAAATGACCTGCTCCTGGCAGAATTCTATAATTACCTGGGCGACGCCTATCACCAGGTTGGTGAGGATGAAAAAACTTTTGAAGCCTATGATGCCAGCCTGAAAATAAATTCAGAGAACTCCATCGTACTGAATAATTATGCATATTACTTATCTTTAAGGGGCGAACAGATGGATCGGGCCAAAAAAATGGCCAAAAAAGCCACTGAGCTGGATCCCGAAAATTCATCGAACCAGGATACCTATGGTTGGGTACTTTATATGATGGGCGAATATGAAGAAGCATTGGAATGGATAGGTCTTTCGCTCGAAAACCATAATGAGGAAAATGCCGAAGTGCTTGAGCATTACGGAGATGCCCTGTACAAGCTAGGCAGGGAAAAAGAAGCCCGAAACTATTGGAAACGGGCTTTGAAGGCAGGAAAGGGTGGTTCTGACCTGCTTGAAAAGAAAGCGGACAAAGGTATACTCTATGAGTAAAACATTACGATACAAAATGATGGATCACAGGCTTACCGGCATCCTTGCCGGTCTTTTGCTGCTGGCAATCCTGGCGGGATGTTCAGCCAAAAGACATATAATCAAAAGCCCCCTGAAGGAAGCCAAATCAACATATCTGCTTGAGCAACTTGCAGAAAATGAGCTTCAGTTTGACTGGTTCTCGGCCAAATTCTCTATCGACTACATTTACGATAAAAAGCTTACCGAGTTCAGGGGACAGATAAGGATACAGAAAGACAGCATCATCTGGTTATCATTCTCACCCGCCCTTGGCATAGAAATGGCCCGGCTAAAGATCACCAATGATTCCGTATTCTTCATGAACAGGCTCAATAAGACCTACCTCCGGGGCGACTATCGATTCATCAACGAATACCTTCAAACAAATATTGATTTCGATATCCTCCAGGCTTTTATCATTGGCAATGACTTCCAATTTTATGAAAAATCGAAATTCAGAGCCAGTATCGACAACCAGGAGTACAAACTCTCCACCACTGAACGACATAAGCTGAAGAAATTTGTAAAGCAGGATGAAACATCTGCCAAGGCATTTTATCAGAATATCTGGCTGAATCCTGAAAATTTCAAAATCACCCGTGTCGATATTAAAGAGATCACCAACGATAAGAAGCTGGATGCCCATTACGGTAATTTCAAAGATCATGAAGGGCAGTTGTTCCCCTTCGACATCATGTTCGAGATCATTGCCGATGAGAAGATTACCGTTAAGGTTGATTACTCAAGGATAAAACTCGACGAGCCCCATACCTTCCCTTTCACCATCCCTTCAAAATATGAAAGGATCTATTAATGATGCTTTGGCAGCTTAACATAAGGGTTTTTTATCAAGCATTTATCCTGTCTGCTATTAGCCTTTTTTTACTGTCGGCACATGTTAACGGACAAGACCGTAAGGTCAACCTACAGCAGGAAAAGAAACAGATAGAAGCAGAGATCGCCTATACCAATAATCTCCTTGACAAGACAAGGAAAAACCGTCAGAGCAGCATGGAAGGCTTGGCCATTCTTCAGCAAAAGATCAGGCAGCGGGAAAGGCTGGTCAATAATATCAAGGCCGAGCTTGTCCTCATCATACAGGAGATCGATGAAACCGGCGACAGCATATTCACCCTCACCGTTGAGCTCAAAAAGCTGAAAGAAGAGTATGCCAAAATGATCTATTACGCCAATCGCCATCGTGGGTCCTACGACCGCATGGTATTCATATTCTCGGCAGAAGATTTTAACCAGGCATACCGCAGGATCAAGTATTTTCAGCAATACAGCGCATACCGCCGTACACAGGCCGTGCTGATCACCTCCACACAGGATGCGTTGAGTTTGAAAGAGCTGAAGCTCGAACGGCAAAAGGCCGAGCAGCAGAACCTGCTCTCACAGGAACAGGAGGAGAAAGATCAGCTTGAATTCGAAAAGGGAGATGTTGACCGCACCATACAGGACCTCGGGCAAAAGGAAAGGAAGCTGAAAACTGATCTGAGGGCGAAAGAAAGGGCCAAGGCTAAACTTGACAAGGCCATAGCCGATATTATCGCAGAAGAGATCCGCCTGGCAGAAGAGCGTGCGAGGGCTGCCGCTGCATCAACCACCACCACCAGCAGCGGCTTTGCTTTGACCCCGGAAGAGAAAATCCTGTCAGAAAATTTCTCAAACAACAAGGGCAAGCTTCCCTGGCCAACAGAAAGAGGTGTCGTCTCCAGCACCTATGGGGAACACCAGCATCCGGTACTGAAAAGGGTCAAGGTAAAAAATAATGGGATCGACATCCTGACCTCGGAGGGTGAGTATGCACGGGCCGTTTTCAACGGAGAGGTGACCCGCGTCATTTCGGTTCCTAACTATAACAATGTGGTGATCGTCAGGCATGGTGAATTCCTTACCGTATATTCCAACCTGGATGAAGTACTTGTAAGCAAAGGACAGAAGGTCACTACAAAGCAACGAATCGGAAGAGTGTATACCGACCGCAATGAAAATAAAACGGAATTGCATTTCGAGATATGGCAGGCCAAAGAGTTGATGAATCCTGCCTATTGGCTGGCCGGGAAATAAGGCCCTAATAAGG
>QMPN01000506.1 GCA_003648575.1 Bacteroidota bacterium | reverse complement strand
TCCCACGGCGGAAGCAATACCGGTTCTGTATCCAGTATATCCAGGGTTTTCTTGTCGAGGAAGTCCTTATGGATCACAAGCCGGAACATGTATTCACTGAACCATTCGTCTGTCATGATGAGGAAGCCTTCGAAGCCTTTTTCCCCCCAGCTGTTCTCAAGCAGCCATTTGTCAATGCTTCCGTCGGGGAGGATGTTCACACCCACCAGGCTCATGCCATGGGAAGAGCCACTGTCGTATGTTTTGATACGTCCGGCTTTATCCATGGAGAAATCCACACCGAACAGCTCATCATAGTCGAAGTTGTTTACATCCAGCATGCCTTTTTCGCTTTCAAGCTGCTTGCCGACATCACAGGAAAAATACATGGCCTCATTGGCAATGATAGATGCTTTTGCAAAATCCTTTATCTCGTCAACAGGCAGGTTGATATATTTCCAGTTGCCGCCTTCCAGCATATGACGGTCGTATTCGATCTCATAAAGCTTGTAATACTCCCTGGTCGGGTCATTCATGAACATGACATAATCCCTGAGGTCTATCCCTACCATCTCCTCATAGAATGATTTCGGGGTATATGTTTTCAACTCGCTGATATTTCCGTCTTTGTCTTCATATTGCCATGGAAACTCTGTAGGAGGTTTGCCCAGGCACAGTACCAGGATCCTGTAGATGTCACTGAGCATATTGATCTTTTCATCCCTTAGCCGGCCTTCCTCACTGCCCTCTGCTGCCATTTTTCTTAGTGTCAAAGCATCTTCCCTGAGTTTTCTTCTCAGGAAACGCGACATCCAGCGGGTATTTTCGCTGTTGTTGCTTTCCGGCATCACAGAGGCAGGGACTGCCCCGTATTTTTCGACAATGTCGACAACGCCTGTCCATTGGCCACCATCCCCGATCGGATTTTTGAAAAGCCAGTCTACCTTGCGGTCGTCGTCAGGAAGATCTGCTGTCGCGATGACCGATTCGAGGTACAGGTTTGATTTTTCAAGCTGGTCCCAGAAAAAACCATAGTTCTGCGAGAACTCGAATTCTTTCATGTTATACTTTTCGATCACCTTAGGCCTGAGCACATTGAGTCCGGTAAACAGCCAGCAGCGGCCGGACGACTTCTGGTTGGTGATGCCCTGGATCTCAACTTTATTGGTGAAGTAGGGATTTACCTTGCCCAGGTTTTCCCGGTTCACGGCAAGTTTGCTGATATCGTTTGAACTGATGGCGTTCATCAGTGCCCGCGTGTCCTCATCGAAAGTTACTGATGACTTGATCTTTGCGAGGTCCTCATTGTTGAGGCTGCCTTGTGCTGAAGCAATGGAGGAGCCTGTAATGAGAATAAAAGCTAAAAGTGTAATTCTGTAAATGCTATTCATAATATTATGATTAGATATATTTCTCAAGGATTTCTCTTAGTTCTTCATAGTTTCTGCAAACGGGTAATTGCGGAAAGTCTGCTATGACGTTATCCGGAGGGCAGAACAGTATACCTATATCTGCCTGCAGGAGCATGCTGGTGTCGTTGTATGAATCGCCGAATGCTATCACCTTGTATTCCAGGCTTTGCAATGCCTGTGTGACCTTTTTCTTCGGATCCGGCTGCCTCAGCTTATAGCCTACGATACGGTCTTCATCATCAACGATGAGGTTATGACAGAAGATTGTGGGCCGGTCGAGCTGCTCCATCAGGGGATCAGCAAACTGGGCAAAGGTATCGGACACGATGATGGCCTGTGTCCTTTTCCTGATCCACCAGAGGAACTCCAGGGCTCCGTCGAGAGGCTTGATAGTGGCAATAACATCCTGAATATCTTTCAGCTTCAGTCCGTGTTTATCCAGGATCCTGATGCGCTGATTCATCAGCTTATCATAGTCAGGCTCATCACGGGTGGTCATCCTTAGTTCTTCGATGCCGGTACGATCAGCAACGTTGATCCACACTTCAGGAACAAAAACACCTTCGAGGTCGGAACAAATAATATACATGTTGAATTGGTTGAACTTGTTGAATTGGTTGTGCTTCGACTACGCTCAGCATGACAGTTAGTTGAACTGGTTGAGTTGGTTGAGTTGGTTGAATTGGTTGAATTGGTTGTGAAATAACTTTAAACTTAAAACAGGAAACTTATAACTAACTCAACACTCAACACTCAAAACTATTTATAATTACCAATAAGGTAACGCTTAAACTCTTCATAATCATTATCCAGATGATCAAAGCTTTCCATCTTATCCTCCAGTCCTTCCAGGCTTGGGGGTAAGGCCGGGTCAAAGCCCAGTAGCTTTTCAATTTCCTGCGGGAATTTGGCCGGGTGAGCAGTCTCCAGGGCAACACACAGCTGATCCCTGCCACAATCATCCTGAGATTCCTTACAGTATTCCATTAATCCTGCCCATCCTACCGAGCCATGGGGCTCAAGCAGCAATTCATGCTCTTTCCATGCCTCCTGTATTGCCTCCCTGGTCTTGGAATCGCTGATGCTTGTCGACCATATCTCACTGCGCATCGCCTCCATGTCGGCAGGGGTGAATATCTTTCCGCTTTCGTCCATCATCCCGCCATAGAGAGCCACCAGCCTTGCAAGGTTGCTCGGATGGCCTACGTTCATGGCACTGGAAATGCAGTTCTTCGAAGGAACGATCTTATCATAATTTCCTGTTTCCAGGAATTTCGGGAATTCGTCATTTTCATTCGTAGCAATGATGAAGCGTTTAACCGGCAATCCCATCTGCATGGCCAGCACACCACCCATCATATCGCCGAAATTTCCGGAAGGAACAGAAAAGACGATCTCTTCATCGGCTGTCTTCCTCAGCTTCGCATAAGCATAGAAATAATAAACGATCTGTGGTATTATCCTGCCAACATTAATTGAATTAGCTGATGACAGGCCCAGGTAATCCAGCTCAGCATCGGAAAATGCCTGCTTGACCAGTGCCTGGC